>VHCM01000021.1 GCA_016871685.1 Verrucomicrobiota bacterium | reverse complement strand
CTGGGGTTGTAGAGGCCAGGTAGATGTGGTGTGGCAGCCGGAGGCGCGCTGGAGACAAGCCGGCGACTACATAGGGACAGACAAATTGTGTGGGAGCGCATACCTGATCGCGTGTGACCATCCATCATCCATCGTCTGCGGTGTTCTCACTCTCATCGGGGATGAATCCCGAAAATTCCCAGTAAATCTGGGTTTTTCAGTTGGAAGTCAGATAAAGGGACAGACCCTTTATCCAAAAACGCCTGCACGAGCTTGGGTAGGCATGATTGCGATCGACCGCCGAGTGACGTGGCTACGTGGCTCCCACCGATTGACAAGGCTACCGGTTTGGCAGGTTCGATGGTCTGGGGGTCCTTGAGGGGCCTCGCACCTTTCGATGGCATCCAAGGCTCTCGAGAGAGGTGATGCACCAGCTGTTCCGGGTCATGCGACCCGTGTGTCGTGGGCATGGCCCCCGGGCTAGGTCGGCTTTCTTTTGCCTTGCAGCGCGGTGACGGCCCCTTACTCTCTGCCGACGTCCGGCACGCAGCCCGCGCCGACGATGCATTCTCCACCCTCATGAAACTCCTGATTCTGGCACTCACTGCCGCCCTTGTCGCTGTTTCCTGCTGTCCACAATCCGCACCATCGGCGGCTCCGGCCTACGTGCAGCCTTCGAAGTGAGTTTCTGATTTCAAACGCAACCCTTCCCGACCATGATCCGCGCCCTGTCTGCCACTATCGCCTGCGCCGTTGCGCTGGTTTCCGCCTCCTGCTGCTGCACCGGCGAATCCAAACCGCCGCGCTTGCGTGCGTTGCCCAAATTCCAGGAGATTCAACCGGCCACCACACCGGCCGAGGCTCCGGTCGTGCGCCACGAGAAGTGATTCGGACAGGGTGTCGCGCGTCATCGGTCGGACAAGATCCGGATCCCTGACCACGCCCGCGTTCCCGCCATGAAGCACTTCCGTCCAAGCGGTGATGGCAATCTCCGCTACAAGGGGTCCTTGCGCCATTACCACCGGCACTCACCGCGCGAGGACCGCTGGGATCGCTGGGTGGGTGGCAAGCGATCCAAATCACGCATTCCCTCGCTGCGGATCACCCTGATTGTTCTGGCGTTTGGTCTTCTAGCTGCGATTTTCATCGGGTTGTTCATCGAGATGCGATGAGTGATCCATTTTTTGCGGCAGTTCCGCGCAGGAAAGTGGATTGCCATCGTGCGGTCATTGACGCGTTGGAGTCCGCACACGCATGCGGCGATTTGGCGCTTGGCCGTGTGCGTCGTGCGATCCAGCATCG
The DNA here is from genome assembly GCA_016871685.1 of Verrucomicrobiota bacterium. Taxonomy (GTDB): domain Bacteria; phylum Verrucomicrobiota; class Verrucomicrobiia; order Verrucomicrobiales; family Akkermansiaceae; genus Luteolibacter. Next base: position 25,027 of record VHCM01000021.1, on the reverse strand, counting down.
CGCATGATTCTCGGCGTGCTGGGTTCCGGCTCCGGTTCCAACCTGCAGGCGATTCTCGATGCGATTGATAGCGGTCGGCTCGACGCCAGCGTGGCGATCGTGCTTTCGGATCGCGCGGACGCGTTCATCCTCGAGCGCGCGCGGCGGCATGGCATTGTCACCGGTGTGATTGATTGCCGCGGATTTCGCAGCCGGTTTCCCGAAGACGCGCAACGCGAGACCGCAGCGGTTCTGCGCGGATCGGGCGTTGGCTTCGTCTGCCTTGCCGGGTTCATGCGATTGATCGGCGCTCCCTTGCTTGATGCGTATCCGGGGCGCATTCTCAACATCCACCCGTCCTTGCTCCCCGATTTTCCCGGCTTGGAAGCGTGGAAACAGGCATTGGCCGCGGGTGTGGTGGAAACCGGCTGCACCGTGCACATCGTCGATGAGGGCATGGACAGCGGCCCGGTGATTCTGCAGGAGCGTGTGCCGGTGCTCGCGGACGACACACCGGAGTCGCTGCACGCGCGGATCCAGCAGGCCGAGCACCGCGCCTATCCTGAAGCGCTGCGGCGGATGGCTGCTTCTTCCCTTGAATGATCGACGACGCGATCACCGTGACGGGCGAGCTTGGCGGTGCCGGAAGCTGATCGCACCCGTCGCGGCCGCATCACATCACCTGGGCTGTGCCGATTTCCGGCAGGTCGGTGATTTGCTCGAGCTTCACACCGTAGATGGCGGCGATTTCCGGCGCGTCGGACACGTGATAGATGTCGCGGTAGTAGATTTCGCGAATCCCGTAGGCGCAGAGTGTTTGCATGCACGCATTGCAGGGCATTGTGGTGGTGGCGACGAGCCTCGCTTCGCCGCGGCGGAACAAGCTGCAGAGATTGATCTCCGCGTGCAGCATGAACTTTTGCCGCGCCTCGCGATCGTCCCAGAATCCCTGCGGCGCATCGAAGCCCGGAGCCAATCCGTTGTAAGCGGTGCCGATCACGCGGTTGTCGTGGTCGAGCGCGGCCGCACCCACCTTGCGGTACGGATCCTCGGAGCGCAGGCTCGCCACGTGGGCGAGCGCCATCGCGTACTGCGGGATGGAAAGCCGGCCGGAACCCATGGGCGGATCATGAACCGGACGTCGCGGGCTTCGGAAGCGAAAACCGCGGCGGACCGTCACGCAAGGTTGGTGAAGACCGCCTGGACGTCGTCGTCGTCCTCGAGCTTGTCGATGATCGTCTCGACCTCGGCCATCTGCTCCTCGGTGAGTTCGGCCGGCTGGTTCGAGATGCGTTGCAGGCCCGCCTTGGTGGCGGTGATGCCCAGTGCCTCGACCGCTTGCGAGAGCCGGGCGAAATCCGTGCAGTCGCCAATCACCGAGACGACGCCCTCGTCGATGTGAAGTTCCTCGAGGCCGGCGTCGATGAGTTCGAGTTCGAGGTCGTCGAGCGCCATGTGTTCCGGTACGGAAAATTCGATGACCGTCTTGCGGGAGAACAGGAAATCGAGCGAACCGGAGTTGAGGAGTTGTCCGCCGTTCTTGTTGAGGACGGTCTTGATGTTGGTGACCGAGCGGTTGGAGTTGTCGGTGGCGACCTCGATCACGAATTGCGACCCGTGCGGCCCCTTGGCCTCGTAGGTGATTTCGGAAATCTCGGCGGCATCCTTGCCGGTGGCGCGTTTGATCGCGGCGTCGATGTTCTCGCGCGAGAGGTTTTTCGCCTTGGCGTTGGCGATGGCCACGCGCAGCCGGGCGTTGCTCTCCGGATCGGGTCCGCCGTCCTTCGCGGCGAGGGTGATCGACTTGGCGAGTTTGGGGAATACCTTGGACATCGCGGCCCAGCGCGATTCCTTGGCACGTCGGCGGCATTCGAAGGCTCTGCCCATGGTGGTGTGCGGTGAAGCATGGGGCCGACCGGCGGCCGCGTGCAAGAACTCGCGGTTGGTGGCGGCACAAGCGGCGTCCGACGCCGGATTCGCAGAGCGAAACGGTCAGCCGACCGCGGATTCCGCGCGTGTTTTCGTAGGAAAGCAGACCGCGAGCGCGAAGGTCGTCACGCTGCCGATGAACACGAAGTAGGGCCAGGCGATCGCCGGCCACCAACCGGGCATGATCGCGCCGAAGTTCCACTCGGCCGACACCACCTCGAGCCTGAGCAGTGCCACAAGATCGACCGCGGGCACCTTCACTTTGCCGAGCACGAGCACGGCGCCGATCCCCGCGAGCATCGCCGCCACGTTCGCGCGGTCGTCGCCGCGTCTGCGGGTCATGATGCCGAGGAGGAACACGCCCAGCAGCGAGCCATAGCCGTAACTGAGCACGCCGAGGGCGAGCGGGATGATGGTGATGTTGGTGCGCAGCACCGCATAGGCCGCGCCGGTCGCCACCAGAATCATCGCCATGCCGAACGCCACCGTCGCCGTGCGCGCGGCCCGCACCGACTCGCGTTCGGTGGAGTTGCGGTTGAGGTAGGGCTGGTAGAAATCGCGGACGAACGAGGTTGCCAGCGCATTGAGCGCCGCCGAGGTCGATCCCATCATGGTAGCGAAGACCCCGGCCACGATGAGTCCGCGGATTCCCATCGGCATCTCATGGACGATGTAGTGCGCGAAGATCTCGTTGTGCGCCGCCGGCAACAACGGGTCGGGCGAGATCCGGTAATGCACCCACAGCAGGATGCCAACCGCGAGGAACGCGAGGACGATCGGGATGTCGGCAAAACCACTGAGGATGAGGCTGAACCGGCTCTTGCCGATGTTTTCCGCCGTGAGCATCCGCTGCACCATGTCTTGGTCGGTGCCGTGCGTGGCCATCGTCAGGAAGGTCGCGCCGAGCAACGCGGCGAGGATGGTGTAGGGGGTCTCGAGCATCGCCCGCAGCGCCTCGCCGAAGGGTTTCGCCGCGTCCCAACCGGTCTGGAACATCGCCACATCGCGCCCGTCGAGCACCCGGTCCACCGTCGCAAGTCCGCCCGGAATGCCGGAAAGAATCGTGAAGACCGCGAACAACACCGCCCCGCACATCAGGCAGGCCTGGATCAGGTCGGTCCACACCACCGCTTTGATTCCGCCCACGGCGGTGTAAAGCGTGGTCACCGCCGTCACGAAGACGATGCCCCAGAAGTAGGTCTGGAGCGTGACGGGTTCTCCGGGGAAGAGGTAGCGCCAGATCACCACCAGAATCACGCCGCCGAGATAAAGCCGCACACCGATGCCGAGCACGCGGCCGAGAAGGAAGATCCCGCTCGCCATGTCCTTGGTGCGCGGACCGAAGCGGATCGTCAGGTATTCATAGATGCTCTGAACGCGGAATTTGAAATACGGAGCGATGAACAGATAGGCGATGAGGATGCGTGCGAGGATCGTGCCGATCGCCAGTTGCGCGTAGGAGAACCCGAGCGTCTTGTAGCCTTCGGCCGGCGCGCCGAGGAAGGTTGCGGCACTGGTCTCCGCCGCGATGATCGAGGCGAGCACCGCCCACCACGGGATCTTCTGCCCGCCCAGCGCGAATTCCTGCAGCGTCTCGTTGCGCCGGCCCGCGTACAGACCGATCGCGACGATCACCACAAAGTACACGAGGATCACGAATCCATCGACCCACAGGCTCAGGTGATTTGGCATGGATGGAATCGGGAAACGTGGGTGGAGCAGGCAGCCGGTTGGCGCGATGCCGCGGGGTGGATGCCTTGTATCGAAGAACCGCCGCCCGTGTCCAATCCTGAAACGGCACCGCGCCAGCGTGATCCGGCGGACGATCCGGGAGGTGGCGCGTCAGCACGGCCGGTAGCGCGCGATCACCTGGCCGCGCGGGTGGTTCCATCCGCCGATGGACTCCGCGATCCATCCGTGACGGGAGCCGAAGGATGCCATTTCGTCCCGGGTGTAGAGGAAACTCCGGTGATCGTGCGGTTGCTCCGGGTTTTCCACGTGTTCATCGGCATCGCATTCGAAGAACGTCGCGTAAAAACGACCGGTCGGCCGGATGAACCCGCGCAGTTTGCGGAAGCAGTCGTCGATCATCGCGGACGGCAGATGCGAGAAGAGCGATTGCGCGATGGCGAAGTCCGGTTGTTTGGTAAATCCGCTGAAATCGAAGTCGGCCGAGACGCGGAACTCCGGTTTTTTGAAACGTGCCAATCTGCGGCCGAGTTCGTGTTTCACTCCGGCGTCGATGAGCGCGCTTTCCTTGTCGATTCCGAGGTAGTGGCCCGGGTCGAGATACGGGATCAGATGGATGCCTGCGCGCAGCGGGCCGCAGGCGATGTCGAGCACCACGTGATCGGGCCGTAACCCCTCAGACTTGAGGTGTTCGAATTGCAAGCGGCCGACCTCCTCCCACAATCCGCCGACGTAGTGGCGGTGGCCCGCCTGTTTCACGCCGGCCTCACCGTGCAGGATCTCCATTCGCGGGATCTCGGGACAAGCGCCGTGACCCGTGAACGGCAGCCTTCGCAGCAATGATGCGAGCGCGCGGACATTCATGCTCGGGAACAACATCCATCCGTCTCCGCCCCCGATTAAGGTTTTTTGCCGGGCATGAGCCTGAGCACGCCCCATTGGCGCAGTTCGGTACGGCGGTCGCGTTCGCCGGCGAACCAGTCTTCGTGATGAATGGATCCGAAATTCCCCTTGCCCGCCTCCTCGGTGTCGGTGTCGCAAATCGCGATATTGAAGCCCATGCGCGTCTCGCGTTCGCCTGGTTTGAAACACACGCCGGGGGATGTCTCGAGGCAGGGGTCAAAGCGCAGCGACCATTCCATCGTGTAGCCTTTTCCCTCCGGGCGCACGCGCGCCGCGGCCCGCATCGCGCCGGTTTCGATCCATCGGCGGTAGCTGTCCCACGCCGATGCCTTCGATCGCGGCTCGCCCTCCATCAATCCAGGAGTGCCGACGCCGCCGAGGCGCGACTTGGTGAGATTGAAGACCATTTGCCATGACGAACCGTCGCCGGCGGCATGCTCGCCGTCGCGCCACCGGTTTGCAGCGTTGACAAGCAACTCGATGCCGTCGCCAAACCACGGCCATCCGTCGCGCGTGAGTTCGTGCGCTCGTGGGTTTTCGGCGGGCAGCCAGCGCGGCGTGTCGATGCCGTAAAGAATATCGTCGCGCACTTCGAACGCGAAATGGAGCGCCTCGTCGTCGAACTTCACCCAACCCTTCACCGAGAGATCCTCGGGGTTGGTGGTCGGGGAAAACTGGTGGGTCCAGCCGAGCACGCCTTCAAACGACTCGGCGTCGGACCACTCGTCCAGCGCAAGCCGACCATCGACAACCGGAGTTGAGCCGCGCCAGGCGCGGAGTTCGCGCGGGAATTCACCGGCGTGCGCCGCGCACGATCCCGCCAACGCGATCAGCCATGCCGTTCTCATCCAAGTGGAAGCACCGGTGCCTTGGTTTGTCCGTTACCGTGCACGCGGTATTGGTAGCTGGTGAGCTCGCGCAGTCCCATTGGTCCGCGTGCGTGGAGTTTGTCGGTGGAAATGCCGATCTCCGCACCGAAGCCGAACTCGCCGCCGTCGGCGAACCGGTTCGACGCGTTGTGAAAGACGCAGGCGCTGTCGACCTCGCGCAGGAAACGCCCGGCGGCCGACGCGTCGGCGGTGACGATCACGTCCGTGTGATGCGAGCCGAACGTGTTGATGTGGTCGATCGCCTCGTCAAGCGAGCCGACCACGCGAATCGCGAGAATCAGGTCGAGGTATTCCGTGGTCCAGTCGTCGTCTGTGGCGGCGGCCATGTCGGGAACGATGGCGCGCGCGGCCGCGCAGCCGCGCAGCTCCACACCGCGTGCACGGAGCGCGGCGGCGGGCAGGAAGCGGTCGGCGATGTCGCGATGGACGAGCAACGTCTCGAGCGCGTTGCAGACGCCGGGTTTCTGCGTCTTGGCGTCGATGACGAGATCGAGCGCCATCGGGACGTCGGCCGCGCGGTCGACGAACAGGTGGCAGATGCCGTCGTAGTGTTTGATCACCGGCATGCGCGCCTGCGAGACCACCGTTTCGATGAGCCCCTTGCCGCCGCGCGGGATGATCAGGTCGAGCCACTGGTCCATCTTCGCCATCGCGGAGACGCTCTCGCGGTCGGTGAACGGGATGAGCTGGATGGAATGGGCGGGCGCGCCGGCCGAGGCGAGCGCATCGGCAATAGCGACGTTCGAGTGGATCGCCTCGCTGCCGCCGCGCAGGATTGTGGCGTTGCCAGTCTTGAAACAAAGCACCGCGGCATCGGCGGTGACGTTCGGGCGGCTTTCGTACACGATGCCGATGGTGCCGATGGGCACGCGGACTTGTTCGATGCGCAGGCCATTGGGGCGTTGCCACGAATCGATCACCTGTCCGACGGGATCCGGCAATGCCGCCACTTCGTCGATGCCCGCGGCCATCGCCGCGATGCGCGCTTCATCGAGCCGCAGGCGGTCGATCATCGCGGTGGAAAGCCCTTTTTCCCGCGCGGCCTCGAGGTCCTTCGCGTTTTCGGCAATGAGCCGGGGTGTCGCGGCGCGCACCGAATCCGCCATCGCGCGGAGGACCGCGTTCTTCTCGTCACTCGAGCATTTCGCCAGTTCGTAGGCGGCGGCGCGGGCTTGTCGGCCCATCTGCAAAATGATTTCACCGATCGAACTCATGTCGGAGCTGGATGCTACCCCGTCGCAGGGCCGACTCAACCCGAATCGGTCGGACGCTCCGAAAGCCGTCACACCGGGAAAGCCGCCGCCCGTTTTATCCGATGTTCTGGATCGTCTGGAAGATCGCGGTGATCATCAGGTAGGCCATGGTGCCGATAAGGGCGGCCATCACGATGAGCACGGTGGGCATGACCAGTGCCATGATGCGCTGGAGGTCCTTGTCGAGTTCCTTGTCGTAGCGTTCCGCCGCGCGGCGCAGCGACAAGTCGATCTTGCCGGTTTGCTCACCGACGGCGATCATGTCGATGAGCAACGGCGGAAAGGTGCCGCTGCGGATGAGCGCTTTTGAGAACGATCTGCCGTCGCCCACCTGGACGATCACCTTGTCGAGTTCGGCGCGCAGCGAGCGGTTCTGTGTGGCGTCGCGCGAAAGCTCGAGCGCGCGCAACAACGGCAGGCCGTTGCCGACCAGGTTGGCCATCGTCTCGAGGAACTGGACGTAGAAACGGCTGGCGATCACCGGGCCGACCAGCGGAAACTTGAGTTTCATGCGGTCCCATGCGGGCTTGTTCGCCTCGTTGTCCTTCCACGCCTTGAGGAAGATGGCGGCGGCGGCCAGGGTGAGCAGCACGACGAGCCACCACTTCGCGATGAAGTCCGAGGCGCCGATGAGGATCGCCGCGCCGAGCGGGATCTTGCCGCCCGGCGTGCTTTCGATGAGCTGCGTGAGCTGCGGGATGAGGGTGGTGACGAAGACGACCGACACGCCGATGCCCGCGAGGATCAGGAAGGCCGGATAGATCATCGCGAGGATCAGCCGGCTTTGCAGTTCGGCGAGTGTCTTGAGGTAGTGCGCCTGGCGCTTGAGGATGGTGTCGAGCGCGCCGGACGCCTCGCCCGCGGCGGCCAGCGAGCAATAGAGCGGGCCGAAGCTCGGACTCACCTTGCGCAGCGCGGCGGAGAAGTTCACGCCGTCGCGCACGATCTGGCGGATCTTGAACGAGACCGCCTTGAGGTTGCCGAGTTCCTGGCGGTTCTCCATCGACTTGAGCGCCGGCTCGAGTTGCAGGCCTGCGGCGAGCATGTCGGAGAGTTCCTCGGTGAAGAGGACCACCTCCTGCCTCTTGAGTTTGATCGGGCCATCGGGGATTTCCTCCTCGTCCTGCCGTGCGGCCGCGGCTTTCGACGGACGCGCCTTGGCCGCCGCGCCCGCCGCTGTCTCGCGCAGGTTCACCGGTTGCAACCCTTTGCGGTCGAGCAGCCGCAGCGCCTCCGGCCGATCGGCCGCGTCGATCTCGCCGGTGGTGACCGCGCCGTTCGCCGTGAGTGCTTTGTAGGAGAAGAGTGGCATGGGTCGGAATCAACAACGCGCGAATCCACCGGTCGGCTCACTCGCCGCCGCCGATGTCCGAAGAGGTCACCGAAATCACTTCCTCGACCGTGGTGAGGCCCTGCATCACCTTGTGCCAGCCGTAGGTGCGCATCGGCACGTAGCCGTCCTTGAACGCCTGATCTCGCATCTTCGGCGCGGGAGCGCCATGGGCGACGAGTTCCTGCATCTCGGGGGTGAGCAGCACGACCTCGTAGATTGCGAGACGTCCGGAAAACCCGGTGTTGCGGCAGCGGTCGCAGCCTTTCGGTGCGCAAGGCGTGCCCGCGAGATCGGCGGGAATACCGAGGCGGATGCGGTCGTCCGCGGACAATTCGCGCGGCGTCTTGCAGTTCGGACACAGCCGTCGCACCAGCCGCTGGGCGAGGAACGCGCGCACCGCGGCGGAGACGAGGAATGGCTCGACGCCCATGTCGACCAAGCGGCTGATCCCGCCCATCGCGTCGTTGGTGTGGAGGGTGGAGAACACGAGGTGTCCGGTGAGCGACGCGCGGATCGCGATCTCGGCGGTTTCCAAATCGCGGATTTCCCCGATCATGACGATGTTCGGGTCGGCGCGCAGGATCGAGCGCAGCGCGCTGGCGAAGGTGAGTCCGATCTCCGACTTCACCGCGATCTGCATCACGCCGGTGAGCTTGTTTTCGACGGGATCCTCGACGGTGACGATGCGGCGCTCGGGATGGTTCACCTCGCTGAGGAACGAGTAGAGGCTCGTCGACTTGCCCGATCCGGTGGGGCCGGTGATGAGGATGATGCCGTTGGGCAGGTGGAGCAGTTGGCGGATCTTCGACTCGACGAACGGCTCCATGCCGAGTTTGGCGATGTTGAATTTCTCCTGGTTGAGCAATCGCAGAGAAACGCTCTCGCCCTCGACGGTGGGCACCGTCGCGACGCGCACGTCGATCGTCTGGCCTTCGAACTGCAGGTTGATGCGGCCGTCCTGCGGCACGCGGCGCTCGGCGATGTCGAGGCGCGCCATGATCTTGAGACGCGCGATCACCGAGCTCTGCAGCGCCTTGATGTTCTCCGGCACGGCCACCTCGATCAGTCGGCCGTCGATGCGGTAGCGGATGCGCAGGTTGGTCGCCAGTGGCTCGACGTGGATGTCGGTGGCGCGCTGCTCGAGCGCCTCGCGGATGATCTGGTTGACGAACTTGACGACGCTGGCTTCCTCGTCGTCGTCCTGGTCGATCACGTTCGCCTCGTCCTCGCCGGCTTCGAGGTGGTCGTAATCGAAGTCGCGCCCCTCGAGGATTTGTTCGAAGGTGTCGGCACCCACGCCGTAGAGGCGGCGCAGCGAGTCGTGCAGGCGCTTGCGCGACGCCATGCACCAGTCGACGGGCAACGCGAGTTCCTGCGCGGCGGCCTGGCGCGCGACGAGGTTGAACGGATCGAAGGTTGCGAGCTTGATGCGGCGGTGGGCGCCCTCGCCGATGATGGCGACCGGCAGCAGGCGATGGCGCAGCGCGATGCGCGGACCGCAGGCCTCGCGCAGCGGCATTGGCTCGTCGGGTGCCGGGATCTCGTCGAGCCACTCGATGCCGAGTTCGTTGGCCAGCTCGCGCATGTAACTCTCCTCGTCGACCACATCGGCATCGAGCAGGTCCTCGATGGGCGAGCGCTGGCGTTGGGCGGCTCCTTCCAGCACTTCGGTGAGCGCGGAGAGGTCTTCGCAACCGGTGCGCCGGGCGGGTTCGATCAAAAGCTGGGTCATCGGCGGCGGATCTCTGGCGGACGTCTTGTGAGGAAAAACCGCCGGGACGGCAACCTGTCTGTCGGAAATCAGGGGCCGGTGACCCTCAAGCGCAGGAATCCGCGCGCGCCATCGGCGGGAATCGAGGCCTCGCAGCGCTCGAATCCGAAGGGAACTCCGGTCTGGCTCGCGCTGGCGGCCGAGGGGAGGTCGGACCAATCCGCTGCCGGATCCGCGGTCGATTGCGCGACCACAGCGGGTGACCCGCCCGCGTTGGTGCGCCGCAGCCAGCGCAGGACCAACCGGTTGCCATTCGCCGTGGTTTCCAAAGTCAGTTTCTGCAAGCCGCGGCCGTCGCTGGCGAGCTTCGGATTTCCACCCAACGCGTACTCGGCGAGATCCGGCGCGCCGTCGCCATCGCTGTCGGTTGTCCAGGGTGTGGTGGAGGACAAACCGTGGGTGATCCGCCACTCGTCGGCCACGGTGCGTCGCGTCATCTCGATCGTGTAGGTCTTGGTGGTGGTGCCGTCCTGTGCGGTGACTAGCACATCGACGGTGTTGCCGCCGGGATTGAGATTGAGCACGCCGCTTTGCGTGCCGCTGGTGACGGTCGCGTAGGCACCGCCGTTGACGCGCACCCGCAGGATGGCGTCGGCCTGCTCGCGCGTCGGGGTCACGCGGATGCCGGCGGTCGCGTTGGCAACCACGGCACTGTACGAGGTGACGGACGAGGAGAACGCGGGGCTGAGGGTGCCGCTGCTCAAGATGAGAGCAGCGAGGTTCGCGTTGCTGCTCGGTGCGCGCGTGACGCTGACGGTGTAGGTCTTGATCGTGGTGCCGTCCTGTGCGGTGACACGGATCTCCACCGGGTTCGCACCCACGTTGAGGTTGAGCACGCCGCTTTGCGTGCCGCTGGTGACGACTGCGTAGGCACCACCGTTGACGCGCACCTCGATGGTCGCGTTGGGCTGCGCTCGGGTCGGCGTCACGGTGATGTCGGTGGTCGTGTTTGGAACCGATGCGCTGTACGAGGTGACGGACGAGGAGAACGCGGGGCTCAAGGTGCCGCTGCCCAAGGTGAGGGCAGAGAGGTTTGCATTGTTACTGAGCGTGGTGGGAGAAACTGTGTAAAATCGGGTAAGATCGTTGAAGGTGAAGAGCTGGGCAACGTTGGCGGCAACCGAGACTTTCAGGTTTTGGCCTCCCAAAACCGCAACACCGGAAATCGGCGATGGAGCGGCAATGCCAGCGGTTTCGCCGCCCCAATTCGTATCCCATGAACCCCGTGCGAATTTGAATTGGACCTCGATCATGCTGCCGGGAGTACCTACAAAGGTTCCCGTCCATTCCCACCGCGCGCGCGCATCCGACCACACCATGTTGTCGGCCCCCGGATTCCAGATCGGCAAAGGTGGCTTGTCGCCGGTCACCGTCATGCGCTTCGGCGGATCTGTCACCGCGGGATGGGTCAGGCGCACGTACTCGCTGAGGTTGCTCCAGCCATCGGCGTCGGGATCGGCCGCCGGATCGGACACGCCGTAGTAGGTCTCCCATGCGTCCTGCATTCCGTCGGCATCGGCGTCGGTGGCGTCGGAGACAACACGGTATGCGAGCGTGCGTTCGTCGAATTCGAAGCGATGAACGCCTTGGACCGACAAGGTTCGGCTGATGTTTGGTGCTGCGGGATCAGCGCTGACCACGCCAGCGGCGGCACCCGCGCCCCACGCGGGGGTCCAGGAGCCGGTCGTGAACTTGAAATCGATCGTCGTGCCTGTCCGGAACGGCAGGTCGATGCGCCAAAGGCTGTCGCCGACAAAGCCCAGCGGATTTGCCGATAGATTCCAGTCGTTGAATCCGCCGGCCAAGGTGATGGTGCTTCGATTGGCAAAGTTCGGATCGCTGCCGCGCTGGAATTCCTGCAGGTTGGTGAAGCCATCGGCGTCGGGATTCGCGCTTGCCGCCGTCACCCCGTGATAGCGTTCCCAGCGGTCGTCCATGCCGTCGGCATCGGTATCGACGCGCGTCGCCGGAGTGAACGACTCGAGCGTGTAGGCAAGGGTGTGCGCGTTCAGGGCAAACCTGACGTACGATCCCGCGGGGAACGATCCCGCGAGATTGCCTCCCGAGGGCGAAGCGATTCCCGCGGTGGCCGACGCCCCGTACCACTGGTCGGCGATGATGAATTTGAATTCGCCCTGCCAGGCGGTCGGCGTGAAGAACACGCGCTCGAGCAGGTCGGGCGAGCCTGCGGACCGCATCGTGCCGGCGGACTCCGACCATGCGTTGAATGAGCCGGAAACCAGCACCGGATCGGCGGCAAACGGATCGTATCCGCGTTCGTACTCCAGCAGATTGGAAAGACCGTCGCCATCGGTGTCGCCGTCGGGATCCGTCGCGCCCACCAACAACTCCCATCCATCGGCCATGCCGTCGCCGTCTGCATCGTCGACCATCGCCGGAGCGCCGGCGGATTTCGCCAGCACGATCGCGCTGTGCGCGGCGATGCTCACAGGTCCCTGTTTGTTGCCGCCGACCGCCACCGTGTTGCCGACCGGGCCCATGCCGGCGAACTCCGCGCCGTAGCCCGGCCAGTCCGAGTTGAAGCGCACGTGCCAAGTCCCGTTCGATGGAAACGAGACGTTCACATTCGATCGCGTCTGGTGGGAGAAATTCATCAGCACCACCACGTCGTCGGAATTTGGCGACCCGTTGGTGGTCCGCCAGTAAAGCATCAGGTCGAGGTCTTCGTTGATGCCTCCTGATACCTGCTGCAAGTTCGAGTTCCGCAATGCGGGCAGGGTGTTTCGCAGCGTGATGAGATCGCGATGCGCGCGCAGCATCCGGTGGCGCCTGCCGTCCGCCGCGGCCGCGGACCAACCGAGCGGTGAGGTGTCCGACCACGTACCGGTCTCATGCAACTCCTGACCCATGAACAACATCGGCGTGCCCGGCGCGGTGAGCGTCAGCGCGGCAGACAACAGCGACTTACGCCGCGCGGCGACGCCCATGGGATCTCCCGGCACCAAGCGGTCGGGCAGGCGCACCGCGTTGTTCAAATTGCCCGCCTTGTCGTGGTTGTCGGTGAAGATCACCCGGAACCCCGGCGGCTCCGACCAACCGTTCACCTTTGCCAAGATGCGGCCGACGTTGGGTGTGGCCGACGCGACCTCAGGTGTGATCTCGTTGTGGAAACTCGTCTGCCAGTGGCCGTCGAAACTGTCGCGGATGTCCGCGACGGTCAGCGCCTGCCAGAACGCGTTGTCCGGATACGTCACGCCGTGGGACAGCAGGTTCGCGTCCTCGGCAATGCTCCAGCGGTTGGGATAGCTGTCATGGATCAGGCGGTTGATCGAGGTCAGCAACTGCTTGCCCGACGCGAGCACGGTGTCGGGATTGGCGCTGGTCTTGGTCGAATCATAACCGAGGATGTTCTGTGGCGAATCCCAGCGGAATCCATCCACCCGGTACTCGTCGAGATACAGGCGGATCTGGTCTTCGATGAACCGCCGCACTTCGGGCTTGTCGTAGTCCGGCCGCTTGCCCCAGGGCGTCCACGCCTTCACCGGGTCGCTGAAAACATAAACATCCGCCGGACCGTCGAACTCCGCAACACCATCGGGCGGTGGATTCCAGTGGTTGTGCACCACGTCGATCTGCACCTGCATCCCGCGCGCGTGCGCCGCCTTGACCAAGCGCTTCAACCCGTCGGGTCCGCCGTAAGCGGTCTCGATCGCGAACAAATGTTCCGGATTGTACCCCCAGCTGAAGTCGTCTCCGAATTCATTGACCGGCATCAGCGCGAGTATGTTCACGCCGAGGCGCTCGAGATAGTCGAGCCCGCCGATCACATCGTCGAAGGTGCCCGGCCGGCTGTCCGTCGGATCCGGGTCGCGGAACGTTCCGACGTGCAGTTCATACATGATCTGACGATCCTGCGGCACGACCGGCCGGACATGAACGCCCCAATCGAATGCCGCGTGATCATGGATCACCGAGTTCCCACCGCGCACCCACATCGCACGCGGGTCGTTTTTCCACACCCCCACCGTGTTGCCGGTCCAGCGCAGGAAGTATTTGTACGCCTGACCCGGCCGCGCCGCCGCCACCGTGCCCGACCAATACCCGCTGCTGCCGGCCTCCTTGGTGAGCGCCGTTTCGCCCCAGGTGTTGAAGTCGCCCCGCACCGCCACCCCGGTGGCGTTCGGCGCCCAGACGCGGAAGGTCACACCGGTGATCGTGGTGCCTGACTTCTGAATCACCGCTCCCAAGGGAGGCGGGCTCTGGGCGGAAAGTGGGGAAATCGCCAGACCGAGGACGAAGATCGACAGGGCAAGCCGCGCGCGGCCGAACAACAGATGGCGGGACATGACGATCGACGAGGTGATGGACTGGAAAAACCTTCTGGTGCAAGATGCAAGACCCGGAAAATTTGGGCAAAATACCCCACCAAGTCGAGCCCAATCCCTTCGGGATGCACAAGCCCGCGGTTTTACACAAATCCCCGCAAGCAACCGGACACACCACAGGCGCAGCCTCGCGCTCGAATGAATCATGATTGACATCAAAATGCTTTATTATTTGTATAATATCAATTTATTTTTGACTTCCTTTTTTTAGATTTCTAGGGCACACTTGATGATTTTGGCTGTTTTTTAAAAAACCGAAGGTTTTTCTGCCCTGACCACTTGTTTTTGAAAAATGAGCTCTCGGCTCGTTTTTCTCTTTTTTCATTGACCATGGTGCGAATTTCCCGCTACTTTTGCATCGCAGGACCCCTGTTGGTTTGCTGTTCACTCTAAAAAATCGTCTTTCATGTCATTCGCTCGTTCATCGACAAGGCGCTCCAGCGGCTTTGTTTTGAAGTTGCGTCATGTGCTGTGGGTCACTGCTTGTTTGGGCATCGTTCACGCCGTTCAAGGCGCCACGGTGACCTACACGATGCAGACGGGAAATTTCAACAGTCTGCAAACCGAGCGGAACAACAACCCTCCTTACGCAGGCACGTACAATAACAGTGCTACCGAACTCGCCAACTATGCGAACAACGGATCCTTCGGCAACACGCCCGGTGCGGCTGCATTCCAAACCTTCACCACCACCGGCAACGGCACCAGCGGAACCACCCGCGCGCTGCAAGTCGGTGACACCTTCACCATCACGGCTTACGTCGGAAGCAACCCGAGCGCCGGCGGACGCATCGGCATTTCGTTCCGCGACAGCACCACCTACACCAACTTCGCCAGCTCGACCGATGCAGCTACCGAAGCGCGCTTCCAGATCGACAATACCGGCAATTGGAAGGTGTATGGCAACTCGACGGTGGAAAGCGGATCGGGCTCCGGTGCCGACCGCACCTTCGTGATCAAGATTACCTCCGACACCACCTTCGACGCCCAAGTGGGCGGGACATGGTACTACAACAACACGATGGCGGCCAGCGGCGGCACCATCGACAGCTTTGCCATCTACACCTTCGGCGACAGCAACCCGAACTCGTTCTGGAAAAACGCTTCGCTGAGCGACACTGGCAGCGTCGAGGTCGGCTATGCACTGGCCAGCGGCAGCTACACCCCAGGTGTGATCTCCGATGGCCTCGCAGCCAACAGTACCTCGACCAGTCGCGCCAACACACTCAATGTCGGCGGTGATGCCGGATCCCAGGTCAGCCTCAACAAGAACAACACCTACACCGGCGCGACCACGATCAACGCCAACGCCACCGCCGAGGCGCAGCACGCCAACGCGCTGGGCACCACCGCGGCAGGCACCACGGTGAGCAACGGCGGCGCGCTCAAGCTCTACAACGCCACCGGCATCTCCTACGCGAGCGAGGCGCTGACGCTGAACGGCACTGGCGTCAACACCGCCAACGGATCGTTGCGCAGCGTCGGTGGCAACAACACTTGGAACGGTGCGATCACCCTCAACTCGAACAGCCGGATCAATGCTGACAACTCCTCGGGCAGCGCGGCTTCTTCGCTGGCGATCGCCGGCAATGTCGGCGGCGGCAGCAACGTCCTGTTCCTCGGCGCGAACGGGGCGAACATCTCGATCAGCGGTGCGATCAGCGGCGCGGGTAACACCCAAAGCAGCACCACCACCTCGCTCTTCAAGGATGGCGCGAACACGTTGACGCTTTCCGGCAACAACACCTACACCGGCGACACGCGCGTCACCGCCGGCACGCTCACCGTCGCTTCCGGCGGCAACCTCGGCAGCGGCTCGGATGTGTTCGTCTCCAGTGGTGCCACCCTCAACATCAACACCAACACCACGGTCGCTTCGCTTCAGGAAACCGGCTCCAGCAACGGTGGCGTGGTGGCGATCGGAAATGGTGCCGTGCTCACCGTCAACGGCGCCGACAAGGGCACTCTTTTCCAGAATTCGATCTCGGGTGCTGGTGGCCTCACCATGGCCGGTTCGGGCACGACCTTGCTCAGCCTTTACGGCACCCAGTCATTCTCCGGTGCCACCACCGTCAGTGGCGGCAAGATCAGCACGGCAGTGGCCATGTCCACCTCCGGCGTCACCGTCAGCGGCGGCACCTTCGAAACCTCGGCCGCCAATATCCTCGGCGACTCAGCCTCGGTGAGCGTCTCGAGCGGCACCTACACGCTCGGCGGCAACGATACGGTCGGCAGCTTCACGATTTCCGGCGGCACGCTCGGTGGATCGAGCACACTTACCACCTCGACCTATGCGCTCAATGGCGGCACGGTCTCCGCCAACCTCGGCGCGGGCACGCTCAACGTCGGCGGCAGCGCGACCCTCAACGGCACCGCCGGTGCGACCACGGTCAATGTGAACAGCGGCACGCTCACGCTGGGCGGCAGCAACCGGCTCTCCACCAGCGCCGCCGCCGCGGTCAGCGGAACCCTGGCGCTGGGCGCCAACAGCCAGACGCTCACCGCGCTCACCGGCAACGGCACGGTCTCGACCACATCAGGCGGTGCGCTCACGCTCAACATCGCCTCGGGCACCAACACGTTCGGCGGCGCGCTCACCGGCGCGGGCGGTCTCACCAAATCGGGCTCGGGTAGACTCGTCCTCTCCGGTACCAACACGCTCTCCGGCACCACGACGATTTCCGCAGGCGAGCTTGCGGTCAATGGCTCGCTCTCCGGCGGCGTCACCGTCAACAGCAGCACGACCTTGAGCGGTACCGGCACCATTGGCGGTGCCACCACCATCTCGGGCACCCACACCCCCGGTGCCTCACCCGGTCTGCAAACTTTCAGCAACGGTCTCACCTACAATGCCAGTTCAGTGCTCGTCTGGGAGCTTTCATCCAACACGAACACCGTCGGTAACCGTGGCGTGCTCTTCGACGGCATCGACGTCACCGGTGGTGACCTCACCATCGCCAACGGTGCCTCGATCGAACTCGACTTCACCGCCGCACTGAGCAATGGCACCCCGTCGAGCGTGACGTGGTTTGATTCGTTCTGGGACAGCAACCGCAGTTGGACGATCATCGACAAGTCGGGTGCCGGCAGCAGCACCGGTGTGTTCACCATCACCGACATCAGCACCGCGCTGGGCGGCTGGGCTTACAACACCGTCCGGCCGAACTCGTCATTCACCATCAATAACAGCGGCGGCGACATCGTCCTGAACTGGAATACCGCCACCGCCATCCCCGAGCCGTCTTCGGCACTGCTCGCCCTGGTCGCCGGATGCGGTCTGTGCCTGCGCCGCAGAAGGAACTGAGCGGGATCCCGCAAGTCTGTCCGGGAGGGTTAGAGCATTTTGCTCAAATCTGTAGCCGGTGGTTGGGTGTGAGTGTGGGAAATGTGCGGCTTCGCCGGATTTGAAAAAAAGCGGAATCTGTTGCCCATGGCTGCGTTGTTGCTCAGTCGTGGATGTCAATCCACTCCATCGCAACGCCTTGCCCTGGCCAACATCTTCTCGCTCCACCGGCTACACTTTTTCGCAAACTGCTCTAGAAGATCGGTCGCGCCTACGGCGTGATCGCGAGGTAACCGGGTGATCTTGTGCATTTGCGACCAAGCCTCTCGATCCGCGATTCGGAGGTTTTCTCCTGATGCCCAACGATGCCCATGCCGTAGGAGGCGTTTCAGGCGTTTCCCAACCGCGGTTTCGGGCATTCGGCCTGCAAGGTTCCGCATCAGGCTACCAATTCTGTCCCCATGTTTCCCCATGGGCACTTCCTTCTGGCCATCTACAGTTTGTCTGTCCCTATGTGTAGATTCGATGCCCGACGGATGCGGAATCCGGTCGGGTTTGCCAAAAAAGCATTGCCTCGGGGCGGGGTTGCGTCCTAGCTTCCCGCCCGCCCGGATTCGGGCTCCCCATGCGCGGTTAGCTCAGTGGTAGAGCACTACCTTGACACGGTAGGGGTCACAGGTTCGAACCCTGTATCGCGCACCATCTGTTCTCCGCACCATCCACCCGCCCCGTCACGTGCCTTGAGCCCCCGTCCGCCAGACGCGCCGCCCACGGATGCGGAATTCGATGCCCTGCTGCGACTGCTCGACGATGAAACCCCGGAGGTTCGCAGCCATGTCGCGGCCCGACTTGCCCGCTTGGGAGGTGACCTGAGCGAACGACTCATCGTCCGCGGCCGCGTGCTCGAACCGGACGACCAGGCCTTGCTTTCACAGCTCACCGCGCCGGCACGGCGTGAGACGCTGGTGCGCGAGTGGGCGGTGCCCACCGGTGGTGCGGCGGCGATGCTCGACGATTGGGACACCTTGGAAGCCTTGCTGCGGTTCGTCTCCGATTTCCTGCACGACGGCGTGACGGTGCGTCAGCCGCTGTCTGACGCGCTGGATCTGGTATCCGACGAGGCGGCCGCTGCGGGAGTCTCGACTCCAGACGCATTGCGCGTGTTTCTCTTTGGCGAGGGCGGACGCTTCGGCGGGGATCCGGAGCCGACGGCCGATCGCCGCCATGCCGATCTGGCATGGGTGGTGGCGACGGGCCAGTCCGATCCGCTGGGCTATGGATTGCTCTTCCTGCTGGTGGCGCGTCGGCTCGACCTCGAGGTTGAAGGACTCGATTTTTCGGATTCGTTTGTGTGTCGCATCCACATCGACGGTCGGCCGTTCATCGTCGAGTGTCATGCCGGTGCGCGGTTGCATTCGCAGGAAGAACTGCTGGAAAGCGGAGGGTTGAGCCGCGAGGTGGCGTCAAGACTGACCGCCGCTGCGGCCACGCCGGGCCGCTTGCTGCTCGCGTTTCTCGAGAACCTCCTGGGCCTCATCGAATGGGAAGAGGCCGACGAGCATCCGGAGGCGGAGGAGGATGCCGCGCTGATCCGGCAGTTGCGCGAGAGCCTCGACTGAGGCCACCTTACGCCTCGCCGTTTGCGGCCGATGCGGGTTCGGCCGGCGCGAGCTTGCGGAAGTGGACTTGGCCGACCCGTCGGCCGTCGGTGCTGGTGACGCGTGCCTCGTAGCCGAGCACATCGATCGTTTCGCCCACTTCGGGAAATCGTCCGAGTTGCTGGGTGAGGTAGCCGCCCACGGTGGTGACCTCGCCGCTTTCCAACACCAGCTCCGGCACATGTCCGCCGAGGTCGTTGAGTGTCATCGTGCCCTCGATGACGAACTCGCTGTCGTTCACCCGCGTGAAGGCCGACCGCTCGTTGTCGAACTCGTCCTGAATGTCGCCGACCAGCTCCTCCATGATGTTGTCGAGGAACACGATGCCCACCGGGGTGCCGAATTCGTCGACGGCCATCGCCAAGTGCGCGTGCTCGCGGAGGAAGAACTTGAGCAAGGTGTCGAGCGGCATCGTGTCGGGCACCACCTTGAGCTCGCGCTTGATGCGCATCAGGTCGGGATCGGGATCGTGGACGAGCTTGAGCAGGTCTTTGATGTGGATCAGGCCGATCGCGTGGTCGATGTGGCCTTTGACCAGCGGAAACCGCGTGTGCTTGCTGCGCACGGCGGTGTCGAGGGTCTTCTCGAACGGCTCGTCGGCATCGAGCACGATGACCTTGTTGCGCGGAGTCATCACGTCGCGCACCCACAACTCGTTGAGCGAGAGCGCGTTGATGAGGATCTCACGCTCGGTTTCGGTGACTTCTTGCGATTCGCCGCTTTGGGTGACGAGCACGGCGAGTTCTTCGGCCGAGTGGATGTGCGCGCCCTCGCCGACCGGCTCGATGCGGAAGACGTGTTTGAGCAGCCAGTTGGCGGTGCGGTTGAAGAAGGCGATGACCCACTGAAAGCCTTTGAAGAACAGGTGCAGTGGTTTGACGAGCGCCAGCGTCACGGCCAGTGACTTGCGGATGGCGATCGACTTGGGCACCAGCTCGCCGAGCACCACGTGCAGGAAGGTGAATGAAATGTAGGCGAGAACCAGCGAGGTCCAGTAGATGCCTTGCTCGGGCATGCCGGTGAGCGCGAGCAGCGGCGAAACCAGTGCGGAGACGAACGGTTCGCCTAGGAAGCCGAGCGCCAGCGAGGAAATCGTGATGCCCAGCTGATTGGCGGAGAGGTAGCTGTCGAGGTTGCCGATGACGTGCAGGGCGAGCTTGGGATCGGCACCGCTCTCCTTGGCTCCGGTTTCGATCTGGCTCGGCCGCACTTTGACGATGGCGAATTCCGAGGCGACGAAGAACGCGTTGAGCAGCAGGAAGAACAAGATCCCCAGCAAGTAGAGCAACGATTGCCCTGGCGAGGGAAAGGCGAGGTCGCCATCCGCGGCGGCCATCAGCAGACTGAAGGAATCGGCACTCACGGCATCAGAGTTTTTCGTACACGCCCTGGTCGCGGCGCTGCAACACGGTGAAGCCGGCTATCTTCGCGTCGCTCACCGACAACGGCTTGGTCGCCACGGGCGAATTCACCCGTGAGACCACCTTGCGCACCGGATGCTTGCACAGCGGGCACGACTGCAAGGGGGCGCGGTCCGCGGGGCGCCTGAGCTCGAATCCCCTCGCGCACACGCGGCACGATCGATCGGGGTCGTCCGGAGCTTCGGAAACGTATTCGTAAATGGGCATTTCGGTGGCGCGGGCCGGGTGGTTGCCGTTCCGCGCCGTGAATCGGGCGGGGCCGTCACCAGCTCGACTTAGTCACGCCGGGAAGCATGCCTGCCGAGGCGAGCTCGCGGAAAGTGATCCGCGACAGCCGGAAACGACGCAGGAACGCACGACGGCGGCCGGTGATCTCGCAGCGATTGATCAAACGGGTCGGACTCGCGTCGCGCGGCAGCATCGAAAGGCCGACGTAGTCCTTTTCTTCCTTCAGCTTGTGGCGGAGTTCGGCGTACTTGTCGACGGTGCGCTGCTTGCGCTCGTTGCGGGCGATCCAACTTTTCTTAGCCATGATTCGGGGCGCAGGGAAATAGGCGATCCACCCGGCGATGCAAGCAAAAATTGGCGACTCCCGTGTTTACCGTCGCGTCGATGGGGTCGCCCGGTCGATCCCGTTGCGGCCGGATTTACCGAAAAACCCCCGAAAATCCGGGCAAAGCTTGCATCCTGCGGTCGGCGGTGGATCATCCCGCAGCCCATGCAGCGGTTCACTGCCAATTCGGACTACGAGGAACAAGATCGCCGCCCGATCCGGCTCGATGTCGGCGACGAGGTGACGGCGGGTCCGCCCGACCGCGCCTGGCCGGGCTGGATCTGGGCCACTGATCGCGATGGCAACCACGGCTACATCCCGGAGGACGACCTCCAGGCGATCGACGGCGGGCGTTTCCGGGTGACGCGTGCGTTTGATCCGACGGTGCTGACCATCCGGCGCGGCGACCGGCTTGAGTCGCTGCGACAGATCCACGGTTGGCATTGGTGTCGCAACGAGGCGGGCGCGGAAGGCTGGGTGGCGGGTTATCTGCTGCGGCCGGAATGAGTACGGCGGATCCGATGAAGGTGGTCACAACCCATGCCGAACTGCGTGCCGCGTTGGACGCCGCGGGTCGAGGCGCGCCGGTCGTGCTGGCGCCCACGATGGGCGCGCTGCATCATGGCCACCTCGAGCTGGTGCGCCTGGCCCGCAACGAAGCCGGCCCGCGCGGCATGGTGGTCGTGTCGATTTTCGTCAACCCGATCCAGTTCGACCGTGCGGTGGACCTCGAGTCGTATCCGCGTCCGCTCGACGAGGATCTCGCGCGGTGCCGGGCTGCGGGGGTCGATCTGGTGTTCGTGCCCGAGGCGGCGGCGATGTATGCCGCCGACCGCTCGGTGCGGGTCCATGAGTCCCTGTTGTCGCGCGGTCTGTGTGGCGCGAGGCGACCGGGGCATTTCGACGGCGTCTGCACGGTGGTGCTCAAGTTGTTCATGCTTACGCGCTGTGATGCGGCGGTCTTCGGCGAAAAGGATTTCCAGCAACTCGCGATCGTCCGCCGCATGGTGCGCGACCTCGACCTGCCGGTGCGTATCGTGGCATGCCCGACCGTGCGCGAGACCGATGGGCTGGCGATGTCGTCGCGCAACGTGCGCCTCAATCCCGATCAGCGCGCCGATGCGCCGCGCATTCATCGCGCGCTGTCCGATGCCGCGCGGATCGACGGAGGGATCGACGGAGTGCGTGCGATGCTGGATGCCGCGCGCGCCGCCATCGTCGCCTCACCGCTGGCGAGGATCGACTACCTTGAGTTGGTCGACGCCGAAACCCTGCAGCCGGTCGACACGCTGGAGCGCGATGCCGTGCTGGCCACCGCGGTGTTCTACGGCGACGTGCGGCTCATCGACCACATGCGGGTGCCGGCGCAACCAAGCTGACCCGCCAAGATCAAGCCTCGGGCAAGTTGCTGGCAGGTGCCGGGGCCGGTGCGGGTGCCGGCGGTGCGGGGTGCGAGGGCGGTGCTCCGCCGGGATCCCTCATGCGGCCACCGAAGCCGCGACCGGATTGCGGGCGTTCGAAGCTTGGCATCGATGCCCGGCGCTCGCCATGACCCGCGCGTGACCGCCCGATGTGGGACGACGGCGACGGGATGGTCGGACTCGTTTCCGCCGATCGTTGGGCCGCTTCACGCATCCGCGAGGACCAACTGTTGGAGGATCGGCGATCCATGTGAGATGGAGTCCGCGCGATCTGCGGCAGCGATGCGTCTGCCGTTTGCGCCGGTGCGGCGGCCGGGCTCGTCCGGTTCCCTTGCCATGGGTTGCGCTCAACCGAGCGGCGGTCGATCCAGGATGATGGAGAGGACCGCGCATCGGTTCTTTCGGTTGCCCGGGATCCGCCGGGATTCGATCCGCGAGTCCATTCTCGGCGCGGGTCACCATGGGTGTTCGAAACAAACGAGGCGTCGCGATGGTGGCGGTCCGCATGGGTGTCCGATCCATGGCGGTCGCGCGAAACGCAGACGTCGCGCACCCGGGCGGGCGGCGGGCAATGCGTCCTGCCGTGCCGCCAGCCATGGGGATGACTCCGCCCGGAAAGCGTCGGCCGATGGCCTGCCGGATAATACGCGCAGAGCACCGGATCGTAGTAGCAGCGGCGCGTCGTGTCGTAGTAGCTGAAACATCCCGGATCATAGACCCAGCGTGAGTTGCCCGTGCTGACGAAGACCGAGGTGCTCACGCTGCTGCCGCCGTACCCGTAGCCGCCGCTTTCCCAGTATCCGACGCCCGACGCGGATGTGCCGTAGTAGGGATCGTAAGCACAGGAGCCGAGAACAACCGCCAACCCGACGGCCAAGGCACCGGACGACAACGGGAATCGCATCATGACGGTGCGACGTACCGAGCATTGCGCTTATTCATCCGCATTCACCGGATCCTGCGGATTGACATACCCCTGTCCGCGCGCCTTGGATGCCTGCGCATGAGCGCCACTGCGTCCCCCATCCTCGTCACCGGCGGTGCCGGCTACATCGGCTCGCACACCGTGCGCCTCCTCGCCGCCCAAGGCCGCCGCGTCGTCGTGCTCGACAACCTGGTCTTCGGCCATCGTCAGGCGATCATCGACGACGGTGTGGAACTGGTCGTCGGCGACGTCGGCGACCGGGCGTTGCTCCGTCGGCTGTTCGAAACCCATCGTTTCGGCGCGGTCGTCCACTTCGCCGCCTACGCCCATGTCGGCGAGTCGGTCACCAATCCGCTCAAGTACTATTGGAACAACACCGCCGAGCCGGTGCGGCTTCTCCAAGTGATGCAGGAGTCGGGCTGCAAGGTCTTTGTGTTTTCCTCAACCTGCGCCACTTACGGCATCCCGACGGCCCTGCCCATCACCGAGGCCAACCCGCAGCAGCCGATCAATCCATACGGCCACAGCAAGTTGATGGTCGAACGCATCCTCGAGGACTGCGGCCACGCCTGGGGACTGCGCAGCGCCTGCCTGCGCTATTTCAACGCAAGCGGATGTTCGCCGGACGGGCGGATCGGTGAAGACCACGACCCGGAAACCCATCTGATCCCACGCGTGCTGATGGCCGTCACTGGTGAAATCGACCGCATCGAGGTCTTTGGCACCGATTACAACACGCCCGACGGCACCTGCATCCGCGACTACATCCATGTCGAGGATCTCGCCGACGCCCACGCACGCGCCCTCGATCACCTCGCGGCGGGCGGAGCGTCGGTGCGCTGCAACCTCGGTACCGGTGTCGGTGTGTCGGTGAAGGACATCATCCATGCCGCCGAGGAAGTCACCAGCAAACCCGTGCCGGTCGCCTACGGTCCGCGCCGACCCGGCGATCCGGATTCACTCGTCGCCGATCCCTCGCTGGCAAAGCAATTGCTCGGATGGGAGGCGCGCCACAAGGATGTGCGCGACATGGTGCGCTCCGCCTGGACTTGGATGAGCGGGCCACGCAAAGGACGCTACGGCGCGAATTCATGAGGCCGTAGGTGCGATGTATTGACATTTTTCTTGCGTCCCGGACCACTTCGGGCCACTTGTGTTCCGACACTCGGAAGGAAATGACACACCGCTTGGACAAGCATCGGCCCGTGGGGCGCGCCGCGTTCACTTTGGTGGAATTGCTGGTCGTCATCGCGATCATCTCGATCCTGATGACCGCAGGCTCCATCGGTTTGAGCGGCGTCGGCGGCAAAGGGGTGACCAGTGGCGTGAGCACCGTCGAATCGCTGTTCGACGAGGCCCGTACTATCGCGATGGGCAGGAACATCCGTGCCGCCGTGCTGGTGGCCAAGACGCTCGACAACAATCCCGCCGAGGATCTCCGGCGCATCGTCGTCGCCTACGAGGAAACCGACCAAGACGGCAAACCCGTCGCCCCGGACAGCGCCACACCCAACTGGGTGCTGTCCAGCCGCGGCGCGCTGCTGCCCGAGCAGACGTTCTTCAGCGCGAAGTTCAGTACCAAGGACCAGACGTCGGGTCAGGCCCCGGATGAAATTTCCTCGTCCCGAATCACCGGTGTGAAGAACTCCTACAGGGGCAGCTACTACATTTAC
>VHCM01000020.1 GCA_016871685.1 Verrucomicrobiota bacterium | reverse complement strand
TTGTCTGTCCCTATGTGAGGATCGGGCCAGGACCGAGCCAGTGTGGGGTTGCTTTGGACCAGTCCTGGCGGCTTCCACCCCTCCCGAGCGACCTCATCCGGGTAAATCAGAGCTAAATCAGTACAATTTGTCTGTCCCTATGTATGTGTGTCTGTCCCTATGTATGTGAACGCAGGAGCAAGTCTCGGGATCAGGCGGTGGATTCCGGGTTGACCACATCCGGGGGCTTCCCCACGGTTGCGCCAGAGAACGTCGTTCTTTTTTGCAGTCGGCTCTGCGCCTTGCTTCAGATGCTGCCGCTGCTGTCAGAACCCGAGAATCCAGAATCGACATTCAAGAACCCGCATCCACATCCCCCTGCCATGAGCCAGTCCCTGCTTGATGCCCCCGCCAAAACAACGCCCGCGGAAAAAGACCCGGAAAGCGTCATCGACATGTCGAAGATGAATGAAGGTCAGCGCGCCGCATTGGAACTCACCGAAGCCGCCCGCGAGAGCTTCGACAAGACGAGCTTCGTCGCCGATCTCTTCATGGGCCGATGGACGCCGCAGAAGATCGCCAAACGCCTCAAGCCTGATCCGGAGAAACGCCGTGAGGAGGAAGCGTTCCTCGGAAAGCTGCGCGACTTCCTGGCGAACGAAGTGGACCCGGATTTGATCGACCGCACCGGCGAGGTGCCCGATGAGGTGATGAAGGGACTGGCCGCGCTCGGTGCCTACGGCATCAAGGTGCCGAAGAATTACGGAGGCCTAGGACTTTCGCAGACCGCCTATTGCCGTGCATCCGAGATCCTCGGCAGCCGTGACGGAAATCTTTTCGCGATGCTGTCCGTGCACCAGTCGGTGGGCGTGCCGCAGCCGTTGCTGTTGTTCGGCACCGAGGACCAGAAGAAGAAATATCTGCCGCGCGTGGCTGGCGGTGAGTTGTCGGCATTCGCGCTGACCGAACAGGCGGTGGGCTCGGATCCGGCGCGGATGATCACGCATGCCGAGCCGACCGAGGACGGAGCGAACTTCATTCTCAACGGCGAGAAGCTCTGGTGCAGCAACGGCCTCAAGGCGGGCGTGATGGTGGTGGCCGCAAAGACGCCGCCGAAAATGGTGAAAGGAAAACCACGCAATCAGATCACCGCGTTCATCGTCGACACCAGCTCGCCCGGAGTCGAGATCGGCGAGCGCTGCCGCTTCATGGGGCTGAAGGCGCTCTACAATGGTGTGATCCGCTTCAAGAATGTGGTGGTGCCGCGCGAAAATATCATCGATGCCGAAGGCAAGGGACTCAAGATCGCGTTGACAACGCTCAATTCCGGCCGCCTGAGCATCCCGGCGGCCTGCGTCGGTGCGTCGAAGCGTTGCCTGCAAATCGCGCGCGAGTGGTGCACCGACCGCATCCAGTGGGGTGTGCCCATCGGCAAGCACGCGGCGATCGCCGAGCGCATGGCGCGCATCGCGTCGCGCACCTTCGCCATGGAATCGATGGTGCTGCTCACCGCGAGGTTGGTTGATCTCGACAAAAAAGCCGACATCCGCCTCGAGGCGGCGATGACCAAAATGTGGGGCACGGAGAAGTACTGGGCGAACATCGACGACCTGATGCAGATCCGCAGCGGTCGCGGTTACGAGACGGCCGACTCGTTGCGCGCACGCGGCGAAAAACCGTATCCGGTCGAGCGCATGATGCGCGACGCGCGGATCAACACGATCTTCGAAGGATCGAGCGAGATCATGCGCCTGTTCATCATGCGCGAGGCGCTGGATCCGCACCTCAAGGTGGCCGGGGCGGCGCTCAATTCGCAGGTGGCCTGGAGCGAACGGATCAAGACCGCGGTGGGTGCCGGCGCGTTTTACGCCAAGTGGTATCCCGGCCTGTATTTCCCGTCGGGCGACGGCATTCCCAACCTCCACCCGCGCTTGTCCGCAGCGATGGAATACGGATCCAAGACCGCCCGGCGTCTGGCGCGCACCTTGTTCCACCGCATGGCCGTCGAAGGCCCCGCCCTCGAAAAGCGCCAGCCCTTGCTCGGCAGGCTTGCCGACATCGGCGCCGATCTGTTTGCGCTGGCGGCGAGCTGCATCCGCGCGCAGGAGTTGATCGACGAAGGACAGGACCAGGACGCATTGCTCGATTTGGTGGACCAGGTCGCCGCCGAAGCACGCATGCGGATTTCCGAAAGCTTCAATGCCGTGGGCCGCAACGCCGACAAGAGCGGCTACAAGCTGGCCCAGGACATCCTCGAAAACCGCTATGCCTGGATGGAGGAGGGGTTGGTCTGATCCACGACCCGACGCGCATCACCACTCATGAAACTGCCACTCTACATCAACGGCGCGTTTGTCGAGAGCGCCGCCACCGAATGGCGCGAGGTGCGCAACCCGGCCACGCAGGAAACGCTTTGCCGAGTTCCGTTCGCGACACCGGAGGAAATGCAATCGGCGGTCGATGCCGCGAGGCGTGCGTTCCTCGAATGGCGTGAAGTGCCCGCACCGCAGCGCGCGCGGATGATCACCGTCTTCACCAACCGGCTCAAGGAGGCACAGGACGAGCTGGCGAAAGGACTCTGCTTGGAGTCGGGAAAAACCTTCGCCGACGCGCAGGGCGACGTCTGGCGCGGCATCGAGGTGTGCGAGCAGGCGTCGAACATCACGCCGTTGTTGCTCGGCGAGACTCTTGAAAACGCCGCCACCCGGATCGATATCGCGTCTTACACGCATCCGATGGGGGTTTTCGCCGGCATCACGCCGTTCAATTTCCCCGCGATGATTCCGCTGTGGATGTTCCCGATGGCGGTCGCCTGCGGCAACTCGTTCATCCTCAAGCCGTCCGAACAGGATCCGATGACGCCGAACCGCATCGCGGAGATCTTCGACTCCTGCGGGTTTCCCAAAGGACTGCTCAACGTCGTTCACGGCGGGGTGGATCAGGCGAATTTCCTGCTCGAGCATCCCGAGATCAAAGGCGTGTCATTCGTCGGATCCGCACCGGTCGCGCAGGCGATCTACCGCACCGCAAGCACCAACCTCAAGCGCGTGCAGGCCTTCGCCGGAGCGAAGAACCACTCGGTGATTCTGCCCGACGCCGACCGCGCGGCAACGATTTCCGCGCTCGCCGGATCGGCCTGCGGCGCGGCAGGCCAACGCTGCATGGCGATCAGCGTGGGTGTGCTCGTCGGCGAGGCCGGCGCATGGGTCGACGACATCCGCGACGCGATGAGCCGGCTCAAGGCCGGCCCGTGGAATGATCCGGCCTCCGATTACGGGCCGTTGATCAGCGCGGCCTCGCGCGAGCGCGTCGTGAAACTCATCCGCCAAGGTGCCGCCGAAGGTGCCGAGTTGCTGCTCGATGGGTCCGGCTTCCAATGTGCCGCATGTCCCGATGGAAATTTCGTCGGTCCCACGTTGTTCGATCACGTCACTCCCGAGATGTCGGTCTACCGCGAAGAGATCTTCGGGCCGGTGCTCATCCTGATGCGTGTCGCCACGCTTGAAGACGCGATCGCCTTGATCAACCGCAACCCGTACGGCAACGGCACGTCGATCTTCACCGGATCGGGCGCCGCCGCGCGCAAATTCCAGCGCGAGATCGACGTCGGCCAGGTGGGGGTCAACGTGCCCATCCCGGTGCCGTTGCCGTTCTTCTCGTTCACCGGCTGGCGCGGCTCGTTCTACGGCGACCAGCACGCCTACGGCAAACAGGCGGTCCGTTTCTACACCGAGACCAAAACGGTGATGACCCGCTGGTTCGACGCGGACACGACCACCGCAGCCCGTCCGGAAACGACGATCCGTTTGAAATAACCCGAGTATTTTCCCAACACCCCCATGTCCTACGAACAACTGCAACTCGAACGCCGCGGCTCGGTCGCGCTCGTCACCATCCAGAATCCGCCGGCCAACACGTGGAACCGCGGCAACCTCGCCGCGCTGCGCCAGCTCGTCGAAGACCTCAACGCCGACCGCTCGGTGCGCGCGTTGGTGCTCACCGGCGAGGGCGCGAAGTTCTTCTCGGCGGGGGCCGACCTCAACCAGTTCGCCTCAGGTGACACGCAGGTCGCCAAAGAAGTTGGCGAGCTGTTTGGCGCGGCGTTTGAAACACTCAGCGCGTTCCGCGGCATCAGCATCGCGGCGATCAACGGCTACGCGATGGGTGGCGGACTCGAGGCCGCGCTCGCCTGTGATTTGCGTGTGGCCGAGGAAAAAGCCGTGATGGCACTGCCCGAGGCGGTCGTCGGCCTGCTGCCCTGCGCGGGCGGCACGCAACTGCTCACGCGTGTCGTCGGCGAGCCGTGGGCCAAGCGCATGATTCTGCTGGGCGAGCGCGTCGACGCCGCCACGGCGCTGCGCATCGGCCTGGTCGACGAGGTGGTTCCCGCCGGCGGTGCCGTCGAAAAGGCGCTGGAACTTGCTACCAAGGTGGAAAAGCAGAGCCCCGACAGCGTGGCCGCGTGCAAGCGCCTGATCCAGGGCACGCGCAGCGAACCGCTCAGCACGCAGCTTCCCGCCGAGCGCGCCGAATTCATCGATCTCTTCAAAGGCCCGAATCAAAAGGAAGGCACCAACGCCTTCCTCGAAAAACGCGCACCCCAATGGACGTGATCACCGCACCGGCCCGCATCGAGGAGCGCGTCGCCGCCAACGGCCGGCGCATCGGCATCGCCACGCTCGATTCGCCGAAGACGCTCAACGCGTTGTCGCTCGACATGATCCGCATCCTCACGCCCCAGCTCGAGGCGTGGGCGGCGGATCCGGAGATCGCTTGCGTCGTGTTGCGCGGCGACAGCGAAAAGGCGTTCTGTGCCGGCGGCGACGTGAAGCGCATCCGCGAGGCGATCACCGCCTCGCCCGGATCGCTGCCGGACGAAGCGCGCGACTTCTTCACTGCGGAGTATCGGCTGGACTACCTGATCCACACCTACCCGAAACCGTTCCTCTGCTGGGGTCACGGCTTCGTCATGGGTGGCGGCATGGGCCTGATGCAAGGCGCGAGCCACCGCGTCGCGACCGAAACGACGCGCATCTCAATGCCAGAGATCGTCATCGGACTCTACCCCGACGTCGGTGCGACTTGGTTTCTCAACCGCGTGCCCGGCAGGCTCGGCTTGTTTCTCGGGCTCACCGCTGCGCAGGTCTCGGCCAGCGATGCGCTACTGCTCGGCTTCGCCGACTGGCTGCTGCCCAACGACTCGCTCGCCGGCGTGCTCGACACGCTGGCGACCACCGCGTGGACCTCGTGCGCCACGACCAACCACGGGCTGCTCTCGCAAGTGTTGCGGAACAATCAGCTCGCTGGCGACCAGCGGCCCGACGGGCCGATCTCGCAGCGGTTTGAAACGATCCGCGAGTTGTGTCTGGCCGACTCGCTGGATGAATTCGCCGTTCGCTTGAAGCAGCTTGCCGAATCCGACGCTTGGTTTTCCAAACTGCACGCCACGTTGGTGAATGGCTCGCCAACGACGGCGCATCTCGTCTGGAAGCTCCACCGACGTCGCAGCCATTTGTCGCTGCGCCAGGCATTCCATCTCGAGCTGGTGCTCTCGTGCCAGTGTGCCTTGCATCCGGATTTCCCCGAAGGCATCCGCGCGCTGCTCGTCGATCGTGACAATCGGCCGACATGGACGCCCGCGTCGATCGATGCCGTCACCGACGCCTGGATCGAGGAACACTTCAGTCCGCCGTGGACCGGCGCGGCCCCCGATCCATTCGTTGGATTGCCCGACGTCTGAAATCGGACACGAATCACCCGGGCGACCCTACGCCTCCGGCACCCGCGACCACTCATGAACACCATCGCCTTCATCGGACTCGGTAACATGGGCGGCTCGATGGCCGCCAACCTGATTCGCGCCAACCACCGGCTCACGGTGTTCGATCTCGTCGCCGATGCGGTCGAGCGGGCGGTGTCGCAAGGTGCGGAGGCCGCGGCGTCGGCCGCCGAAGCCGTGCGCGAGGCCGACGCGGTCGTGACCATGCTGCCCGCCAGCCGCCACGTGCACGACCTTTACCTCGGCGGCGGACGACTGCTCGAGTCGGCCAAGACCGGTGCTTTGTTCATCGATTGCAGCACGATCGCGCCAGCTACTGCGAAGGAAGTTGCCACAGCGGCCAACGCGCGCGGGATGCGCATGATCGACGCGCCGGTATCCGGCGGTGTCGCCGGCGCGGCCGCGGGAACGCTCACCTTCATCGTCGGCGGTGAAGCGGCGGATCTGGAATCCGCGCGCCCGCTGCTCGAGGCGATGGGCAAGGCGGTGTTCCATGCGGGCGGCAGCGGCGCGGGCCAAGCCGCCAAAATCTGCAACAACATGCTGCTGGCCATTCACATGATCGGCACTTGTGAAGCGCTCCGGCTCGGCAGCGCCTCGGGACTCGATCCGAAAGTGCTCTCCGACATCATGGTCCAGAGCTCGGGCCGCAACTGGAGCCTCGAACTCTACAACCCGTGCCCCGGCGTGATGGAACACGCGCCGGCATCGCGCGGCTATCAAGGCGGATTCCTCACCGACCTAATGCTCAAGGACCTCGGCCTCGCGATGGAGGCTGCCGCCAATGCTGGCGCGCCGACGCCGCTCGGCGCGCAAGCGCACGAACTCTACGCCGACCACAGCCGGGCCGGTTCCGGCGGACTCGATTTCTCCAGCATCTTCAACGCGCTGACCGAGGCACGCAATGCGGACTGATCCGTTCCCGCATCGGCACCGCACGGTTTTTCCATCCCCTCATGAACTATCCCGAACGACTCGAAAACGTCGCGGTGCTCGGTGCCGCGGGCAAGATGGGCAGCGGCATCGTCCTGCTCACCGCGCTGGAAATGGCCGACCTCAGCCTCGATCCCGCCAACCGCGACAAGGAGTTCACGCTTCATGCCGTCGATGTCTCGCCCACCGCGCTCAAAGGCCTGGTCTCCTACCTGCGCGAGCAAGCGCTCAAGGCCGCGGAAAAGAAAGCCGTCGCCCTGCGCAAGGCGTACGCCCACCGCGAGGATCTGGTGCTCAACTCCGACATCATCCGCCAGTACGTGCAGGACGTGATGGACATCGTCCATCCGACGACCCACTTGTCCGACACCTTCGGATCGACCATCGTCTTCGAGGCCGCCAGCGAGAATCCCGCCCTCAAGGTGAAACTCTTCTCGGAGATCCGCGCCCATGGGCACCCCGACGTCTGGATTTTCACCAATACTTCGTCGATTCCGATTTCCGAACTCGACCGCAAGGCGGAACTCAGTGGCAGGATCATCGGGTTCCATTTTTACAACCCGCCTGCGGTGCAGAAGCTCGTCGAACTCGCCTCGGGCGGCACCACGCGCCAGGAACTCAAGGACTTTTCCGCGGCATTCGCCAAGCGCATCCGCAAGGTCGTGGTGCCGTCGAGCGACACAGCCGGATTCATCGGCAACGGCCACTTCATGCGCGACCTGCTTCACGCGATCGCCGAAGCCGGCCGCCTCACCGCGGAAGGCCATTCGTTCGTCGAAGCGGTCTACATGATCAACAAGGTGAGCCAAGAGTACCTCGTTCGTCCGATGGGGATCTTCCAACTCATCGATTACGTCGGGCTCGATGTTTGCCAGTGCATCCTCAAGGTGATGGACGACCGCATCCCGGGAGAGTTGTTGCACAGCGCGCTCATCGACGAACTGCTCGCCAAGGGTGTGCGGGGCGGACAATTCCCCGACGGTTCGCAGCGGGACGGATTCCTCCAATACGTCAAGGGCCGGCCTAGCGGCGTGCTAGATCCGGAGTCGCTCGCCTACACACCGGTCGATTCGCTCGCAGCAACATGCGATGTGAAACTCGGTGCCACGCCAGCATCGATGATCTCATGGAAGGCCGCACTCGCCAGCGCCAACAGCGACCAGTCAATCGCGGCATTCTACGCGGACGTTCGCAAGACCGGCACACTCGCGGCCGACATCGCCACCCGCTACGGCAAGCGCTCGTGCGAGATCGGCCGCAAGCTCGTCGCCGATGGCGTCGCGGCGAACGACGAAGACGTCAACCGCCTGCTGCTCACCGGTTTCTTCCACGCCTACGGCCCGATCAACTCCTACTTCTGAACCCGATGAATCCTCTACGACGCAAGGTCTACATGGCGGCCGGATCCACGACCGTCTCGCTGGGAACGGGCCGCAAGGAATTCCACCCGAAGAAACCCAGGCCGGGACTCGAGGAGCACATCCGCGAGGCCGGACAGGGCGTGCTCGCGCAAATCGGCGGTGCGGCGAATGTCGATGAAGGCGTGATCGGTAACTTCATGGCCGCACGCTTCAACCACCAAGGCCACCTCGGCGCGCTGATTCCGTCGATCGATGACGGGCTCCTGTGGAAACCCTGCCACCGCGTCGAGGGCGCCTGCGCCTCGGGCGGGCTCGCGCTGCTCGCGGGCATCCGCTCGGTGCTCGCGGAAACCTCGGAAGTCACACTCGCGCTCGGCACCGAGGTGCAGAACAGCGTCAAGGCGATCTATGGCGCGGACATCCTTTCCGGTGCCGGCTGGTTCCGCGGTGAACGCAAGCATGGTCACGCCCATTTTTTTCCTTCGGTGTTCAGCGACCGCGCCGGCCACTACTTCGAACAATTCGGCCGCGACCGCACGCGCAACGCTTTTGCGCGCTGGTATCGCAACGCGATCGAAAACGCGCGCCTCTGCCCGACCGCGCAGGAATTCCACAACACCACCGCCGATCTCGAGGCGCTCGCGCTGCGCGAACCGAATCCGCACACCTTCGTCGATCACCTCAATGTCTTCGACTGTTCGAAGGTGTCCGACGGCGCGTCGGCCATCGCGATCGTTTCGGAAGACGGGTTGTCACGGATCGGCGTGAGTAAACAGGACGCGGTCGAAGTCGTCGGCTGGGCGCAGCTCGAGGCCGACCTCACCCGCCCGCCCGAAGATCCGACGCGCCTGGAAACCACGCGTCGCACGGTGGCGCGCGCACTCGAGGTCGCGGGCATCGGCATCGGCGACCTCGCGACCGTCGAATGCCACGACTGCTTCACCATGTCGGGCCTGCTTTCCGTCGAAGCCATCGGCCTGGCCGCGCACGGCGAGGGACCGGACTACATCTGCGCGGGCGAAACCGCACGCGGCGGCAGTGTGCCGTTCAACACCTGCGGCGGCCTCGTCGGCTGGGGCCACCCGACCGGTGCCACCGGCGTGCGTCAGGCGATCAGCCTGTGGCAACAGCTCACCGGCAAGGCCGAAAACTGGCAGGTCGAAATTCCCGCGAACCGCCCCTACGGGCTGCAAGTCAACATGGGCGGCAACGACAAAACGGTCGTCGCCATCGTTTACAAGCGCGGCGGGTGAACCCAGCAGCCACATTCGGAACCGCAGGAGTGTTGCGCCGCACGACCACCCTGATCACCGCTGGGCTGATCGCCCACGCACATCCGTGCCATGGCGATGAAGCGGAACCAGGCCGGTCATCGGCAACAGACAGAGCCATCGATGCGCCCGCGACTCCGATGGACCAACCATCTCTCAAGCTCGCCGACATCCGCGTCCGGGATCCGTTCATTGTCGCGGATCGCAGCACGGGTTTTTACTTTCTCTACGCACAATGCGGCAACCGTCTGCGCGACGACACCGTCGGCCTCGGAGTGGAAGTGTACCGCAGCCGCGATCTGGTGAACTGGAGCGGAGCGGACCGCGTCTTCGACCGACCGGAATCGGGTTTCTGGGGCGGTAAGGAAATCTGGGCGCCAGAAGTCCACTGCTTTGGCAATCACTGGTTCCTATTCGTCACCTTCAACGGCCGTGAAGGCGGACGCGGCACCCAAATCCTTCGCGCCGATGCACCCGACGGCCCGTTCCGCATCCTCCCCGACACCGCAACCACGCCACCGGCCGAATGCTCGCTCGACGGCACGCCGTGGATCGATCGCGACGGCACCCATTGGCTTGTCTACTGCCACGAGTGGGTGCAGATCGGCGATGGTGCGATGCGCGCCGTGCGCATGAAGCCCGACTGGACCGAGCGCATCGGCGACCCGATCACGCTCTTCAAGGCGTCCGATGCACCATGGACGCGACCGATCACCGAAAACAAATTCGTCACCGACGGGCCGTTCCTTCATCGCACGTCGGCGGGCAGGTTGCTGATGATCTGGTCGAGCTTCCGCAAGGGCGGCGGCTATGCCATCGGCGTCGCGGAATCCGCCGACGGCTCGGTCGGCGGACCCTGGCGGCATCACGACGCGCTGCTCTTTGGTGACAACGGCGGACACGGATCGTTGTTCCGCGATTTTTCCGGCGATCTTCGTCTGGTGTTCCACCAACCCAACGTCGGTGATCGCGAACGCGCCCGCCTGCTCCGCATCCACGAACGGCCGGACGGAAGTCTCGAAGCCGAGGAATAACGGGCTGGATCACCGCGAGGATCCATCCGCGACTCACGCGCGACGGACCGAACGAATGCCGAGACCTTTCATTCGCAGCGCGATTCCGGAGACGACCGCATCCCGCAATGAGTCGGGAAGTCTGGAGATTTGCAGATCATACTCGTCATCCACCGGCATGCCCGACACCTGCAATGCCTTCATCGCATAGAGCAACGACCCCATGCAGTGGTCCGCCGCATGGGCCGTGGCCACGGCATGACCCGCCGCACGCGCTGCGGCAACCGCTGCGGGATCGCCCGCGCTCCGCGCAGCGGCGTGCGCCGCCACCGCGGCCTTCATCGCGACGCCGGTCCGGACCGCTCCATCCGCCCAGGCAATAGCGGTTGCAATGGCATCCGCCGGACGCGCGTCGTCTCGACATCGCTCAAAGTACGGCAGCACTCGCGCCGCAACCCCAGCCGCCCACCGCGCAAGCAGTGCATGGCTTTCCCGATCCAAAGGACCTCCGCGATGCAACGCCACAAAACGCCGGTCTCTCATGGTGCACTGGTGATTGGCGGGCCACTCCGCACCGAATACGAATCCATCGCGACACCGGATATGAGGGTTGACTCCAATCCGATCCGGATGTTCATCATCTTGCAATCGTTGGCAACTCTGATCCGTGGATGATGCCGACTCTTGTGCGCGACAAGCATGCCAACCTTCAACCAGGGACAATTCGATTTCGACACGCCCGGCAGCGACACCGGCTGGCGGAAGTGGCGCGAGCAACTCGACGAGCGCAAGCGGGCTTTTGAGGCCAGGTGGGGCGTGGTGCTCGGCAAAATCGTTGAAGTGCGCCTGCGGGATCTCGCGAAGCCGCTCCGAGGCCGACTCGAATGGATCGCCGACAATGGCAAAACGGGCCAAGGCAACCCTCACTCACAACCCAGATTCCGTCTGCAAGGGCTGGAATTCGGCCACGAGGAAATCGAAAGCGTCGTGCAGATGGAGGCCTGAGCAACCGCGTGCGCCGGGGCAAGCGGTGCAAGCTCAAGCTTTGACACGGGAATATGGGCTCACAGGATCTCGACCGGCGCGTCGGGCAGGGCGTCGAGAAAGGCCTTGCCGTAGCGTTTGGTGAGAATGCGGTTGTCGAGGATGCAGACGATGCCTTGGTCGCGCGCGGTGCGGATGAGGCGGCCGACCCCTTGGCGAAGTTTGAGGATCGCCTCAGGCACGGAGTATTCCATGAACGGATTGCCGCCCTCTGCCTCGATGGCCTCGAGTCGTGCGGCGGTGAGCGGGTGGTCGGGCACGGCGAACGGCAGGCGCGTGACGACGACGTTGGAGAGCGCCTCGCCCGGCACATCGACGCCGGTCCAGAAGCTGTCGGTGCCGAACAGCACGCTGTGCACGTCCTTGCGGAACTCGTCGACCATGCGGTGGCGAGGCATGCCGTCGCCCTGCACCAGGAGACGCCAGTGTTGCTGTTTGAAAAAACCGGCGAGCTTCTCCGCGGCATCGCGCATCGCGCGGTAGCTGGTGAAGAGCACGAAGGCACGGCCCTCGCTTTCGATGACGGATGTGCGGATCGCATCGGCAAGTTGTTCCGCGTACTGTGGTGACGACGGGTCGGGCATCGACTTGTGGATGCGGATGCGCATCTGCGTGCGGTAATCGAATGGGCTGCCAAGGCAGAGGGCGTCGGCATGTTCCGCGCCGACGCGGGTTCGGAAATACCCGAGATCCGGATCGCCGGTGCCGAGGGTGGCGCTGGTGAGCACGATGGCGCGACCCGGGCCGAAGAGCAGCGGGCGGAGGCGGTCGGCCACGTTGACCGGCGCGGCATGCAGGCTGAGCCGCGTGTCATCCCGGCCGCCGCGCTCGATCCAGTAGACGCTGTCGTCCTCGGTCTGCCCGAGAAACGCGGCGACCGCGTCGCGGGTGTCGTGCAGACGCCGCGACGCGTCCTGCAATTCGGCACGGGTGTGTTCCGATCCGACGGCATCGGCAAGCGCGAGGATTTCGCCGCACAGGTTTTGCAGCGGAGCGGCGAGCGCGTCGGCCGCGATGCCCGGCTCGCGCACCCGCGATTCGCGTCCGAACTCGCCGAACTTCGCCGACGCGCCGATCTCATGGAAAAACCGGTCGGCCGCGGCGATCGCCTCCTCGACGGCGCGCACGGCCGAGGCCTTGCGGAAAGCGCGCAGCAGGCCTTTGTGCGTGCGCGGGTGGTGCAGCCGCTGCAAGTCGAAGCGCAGACCGGACTGACTCACCCGCAGACCAAGTTGCACGGCGGCGACTTGCTCGACGGTGTGTGCCTCGTCGAGCACGGCGAAATCATTGGGAAACAAAAACCCCTTTGTGCCCGAAGGACCGGATTCGTCGGCTTCGGCCGCATCCGGCGCTTCATCAGCGAGCAACGCGAAGAACAGCGTGTGGTTGACGACGACCAGCGCCGCATCGGCCGCGGCCTTGCGTGCCTCCTGGAAAAAGCAATCGCCACGAGGTCCGCAATGCCGCTGGGTGCACAGATGCGGCTCGCTGCAAACTTGCAGCCAGACATTGAGTTGAGGCTGGAAATCGAGGTCACTCAACGTGCCGTCGCGCGTGCGTTCGGCCCAGCGGCGGATGGTTTCGAGTTCGTCGGTTTCTGCCTGGGTGAACAAGTCCCCCGACTGCTCGAGTGCCCGGCGCAGCCGCAGCGGGCACAGATAGTTTTGCCGCCCCTTGAGCAGGACAGCGGGCAGATCGTGGTCGAGCAGCTTGCGGACGATCGGGATGTCCTTGCGCACGAGTTGCTCCTGCAGATGGATCGTGTGGGTCGAGATCACGCCCTTGCGGCCGGTTTCGAGTGCGAACCGCGCGGACGGCACGAGGTAGGCCAGCGACTTGCCGACGCCGGTACCGGCTTCGGCGACGAGTGGCGCGGATCCGACGAGCACCGATGCCACTGCTGTGGCGAGTTCCTGCTGTTGCGGGCGGAATTCGAAGTCGCGGGATTTCGCCAGCAGGCCGCCCGGGGAAAACGCCTCGCGGACCGAGTCGGCGAACCCCGGCGACGGCAGTCCATCGGTGAGTGAAATCACGCGGTGCATCGCACAGCACCGGGCGGCGGGCGGCAAGCACAGACACCGACAAGACCCTCGACAGCGTGCGCCTGATGCGGCGATGCTTCGTGCGTCTCCGATGGAACGGCTGATCCGACATCCACATCGCCTGACCGGCTTTTTTGGACTGCTGGTGGTGGCGGGCATCCTGCTCGTCTGGTTGCTGCCCGGTGAGATTCGCGCCGTGCAGGCGCAGCTCGCCGGCTTTTCCGATTCGGACGCGGCAGCTCACCGTGCGCGCATTCCAGTGCTCGCCGCATTGTGCCTGCTGCCCGCGGCAGCCACCCTTGTCTACCTGCGCGGCGGCATCCTCGACCGCTATCTGATCAGACGTTTTCTCGGGATCTTCGGGATTTGCCTGACGGCGCTGCTGCTCATCTGGCTGTTGATGGATCTGAGCGACAACTTCGGCGAATTTCGCAGCACGGACGGGCGGTGGTCGGCACTGGCGTCGTTCTACGCCGCGCGCTTTCCCGCGGTCTTCATGTTGTTGCTGCCTTACGCGCTGCTGCTTTCTCTTTTGCAATGTCTCGGCAAGCTGTCGAACCATCGCGAGATCATCGCCA
This sequence comes from Verrucomicrobiota bacterium, assembly GCA_016871685.1. Taxonomy (GTDB): domain Bacteria; phylum Verrucomicrobiota; class Verrucomicrobiia; order Verrucomicrobiales; family Akkermansiaceae; genus Luteolibacter. The sequence continues at coordinate 12,575 of VHCM01000020.1, read as the reverse complement.
TGATCCAGAGTGGCCGTGGCGTGTTGCGCATCGCGCTGCCCTTGGTGGTGGCCGGCGCGTTCTGCACGACCTTTGCGCTCGGCCTCAACTACCACTGGGCGCCGACTGCGGAGGGAATGGAGGAGCAGATGCTGGCGGAGGCCTCGGGTCGGCCGGTGCATCAGGCGACCCAGGTGCTCTACCGCAATCCTGCGGAGCGTCGGCTGTGGAGGATCGGATCGTTTCCACCGGCGGATGAAACACGCGCGCCGCTTGCCGATGTCGAAGTGACGGTGACACGCGCGGATCACAGCATCGAGTCGCGCCTCTCCGCCGATCGCGCGCGCTGGAACGGCCATGGCGAGGGATGGACGTTTGAGAACGCGGTGATCGGCCGCCACGCGCCGGGCAAGGCTCCGGTATTCGAGCCCTCGCGAGGCATGCTCGTGATGCGCGACTGGGGGGAAACGCCGTGGCAGTTGGTCAAACCAGGACTAGAGCCGGCGTCGCTGGGAATCCCCGAATTGTCGACCTGGCTGAAGGCGAATGATGGCCAGGGCGGCTTTGCCGATGCCGCACCGTACCGCACCCACTGGCATTACCGATGGGCGTTGCCATTCAGTTGTCTGGTCACCGTGCTGCTCGCGACGCCGTTGGCGGTGCATTTCTCGCGGCGCGGCGCCGGCGGCGGCATCTTTGTGGCGGTGTGCCTCTCGGCGCTGATGATTCTCTCGGGCACGGTCTGCACCGCATTTGGCGAAGCGGGCATGCTGCCTCCCGCGCTCGCCGCCTGGTTGCCCAATCTTGTCTTTGCCGCGGTCGGCGTGTATCTCTTCCAGCGCCGCATTTCCGGCAGGCCGATCTACCGCACGCTTCGCGACGCGTTCGTCGGCCAACCTTGAGCGCAAACCTGATCGCAATCACCTTTCCCCATGTTCGCCGAATCCTGGCATGTCCGATCCCGCGGCCGCGAATGCGCCGCCACCGCGCAAGCTTTCGCCGATGGCGATGCCGTTGTCACCGCGCTGCACACCGATCCCGAATCGTCCGGCTTCCTCCGCCGCGACTATCTGCTCGATGCCTGGCAAGCGTTGCCCGAAGACGAGCGTCGCGCGTTTTCCTTTTGGAAATCGGTCTACACCCCGCCACCTCAGGAAGGCCGTGAGGATCCAGTGGAGAAACTCTCCGCCGAGGAGCTGCTGCGACGATTGGTCGAGGAGGACGCTGCGCACACCGACAACACGCGCTACATTCTCGCCGTGATGCTCGAGCGCCAGAAGTTGCTGCGCGAAACCGACTGCCAGCGCACGCCGTCATCCATCCTCCGGGTGTATGAGCATCGCAAGACCGGCGAGGTGTTCATCATCCGCGACCCGGACATTCCGCTCGACCGGGTGGAATCCGTGCAGGCTGAAGTGGCGCTGATGATCGAACACCAAGGCAGGCCGCCCGCAGCGACGGAAGACCCGATGATCCCGGAGGAGGCCGCGGCAACAGAGGATGTAACGGTCACGGACGACGCCGATCACGGCAAACCAGGAATGGATGTGCCGGATCCGGATCAACCGGCGAAGTGATCCCATCCTCCGTGGAGCGTGTCGCCTTCTCCGGCGGACACGAGTCGGCCGACCACCGTGAGATCCATCCCTGGAAACGCCCGGGCCCAATCGCGAAGCAACGGCTCGACTCGTGCCGCGGGCATGGCGATCAGCAGCTCGAAGTCCTCGCCGTCGCCGAGTGCCTGCGCAATGGAGCATCCGGGCGTGACCGGCAGTGACTCGCGATCGAGCCGGAATCCGCAGGACGACGCGCGGGCGAGCCGCGGCAGGTCCTTGGCCAAACCATCGGAGAGATCCATCATCGCCGACGGTGGGTGATGTTCGGCAAGCCAATGCGCTTCGCGCAAACGCGGCGTGAAGGACAAGTGCTTGCCTGAGAGCGAGCCGCCGAGTCGTCCGGTGACCAACAAGACATCGCCTGCTGATGCCGTTGATCGCAGCGCCAAGTGCCCGCGACCGACCGTGCCGGTTGCGGAGACCGAGATCACGGCAGCGGATGCCTCGGGCACGCGCGTGGTTTCCCCACCGGCCAGCACGCAGCCGAAGGCGTTGAGGCAATCTCCGATGCCGCGATAGAGATCCTCGACCCATGCCACTTCGGTGGCGGCGGGCAATGCGATGGTGACGAGCACGCGATCCGGCGTGCCAGCCATGGCGGCGATGTCGGAAATGACACGTGCCACCGCCTTCCACCCGACCGCGCGCGGCGGGCTGTCGGCGCGGAAGTGGATGCCAGCGACCATGGCGTCGGTCTTGAGCAATTGCAGCAGCGGACCATCGGGCCAGGGGTCCACCACCGCGCAATCGTCACCCGGCCCCGCACCGGGTGACGGATCGGCGGGCACAAGTGCGATCAGGCGATCGATCAGCACGTCTTCACCGATGTCATGAAGTCGCGTCATGTCGGGAGATCGATGCCGAGGTTGCGTGCGGCGAGCTGTACTGCGACGGTCGCGGCATTGAAGAGGAAATGGCTCGCCACAGGCAACCAAAGCGAGCCGGTTTTTTCGTAGAGCATCACCAGCACCAGGCCAAAGAGAAACAAGGGGAGCGCGGCGGTGAGGTTGCCATGGGCGCAGGCAAAGACAAGCGAGGAGGCGAGCGCCGCGGGCCAGATGCCGCAGTAGCGCTTCAACACGGTGTGAAGATGCCCGCGAAACAGAACCTCTTCACAGACCGGAGCCACCACAAGCGCCGCGAACACCATGAGCCCGAGCACCTGCGGGTCGTCGGATTTCTGCAGCAGGCGGACGCTGTCCTGCATCGTCTCGACCCCGAGCGACCTCATCCATTCCAGATAGCCGGACATTTGCAGCACACCGAACACCACCCACATCAAGACCACCGACGCCGGACCGATCAGGAAGATCCACGGCCAACCGCGCCAGCGCAGCCCCAGCCATGTGACAAGATCGATGCGCGAAGTCACCGAGGCGGTCACCATCAACGCGAGGAATCCCTGCAACAGAATGCTCGTCAGCAGGCCGGCGGTTTCCGGAGCGGAGGATGCGCCGCTCCTGACCGCAGCCTGCAACGCGAGTGATGCGAAGACCAACATCACGCCGCCGGCCACAACAAGATCAAATGGTCGGCACCACCACACCGGCACCCTGCCGCAGTCCAGTGACGGCGGGTCCGCCGGAAAATCGGAGACATCGACAACGGCCACCGAGCGGCGCGATGCACGACGCAGTGCGCCCGAGACGACGATCGTGAGCAACGCGACCGCGAGCGCGGAGGCAAGAAAAGTGAAGGTCGGATCGTGCATCGGCGGTGCGCGGCACGACGATTCCCCAGACGAATGAAAGCGCCAACGGAAAAAACCACCGGACGTGTAATCCGTCTGTCGGAATTTTCCGGATGCGTTCGCGTGAATGACGGCAATCGCCGTGAGTCGTGCAAAATGGGAAAAAATCTCGCGGATTCCGACGCTTTCCAATGCAACGGGATCATTGCGCTTGAACCTTGGGATCCTGCGGGATGACCTTGCTTGTCGTGGAAATCGATCCCCAATCATCCGCCATCCGATGAGCGAACCGCCCGCCCATGCCACCGTGGTCGCGCCGGACGCCTCGCTGCTCAGTCCGTGGTTTCCGGGCTATGAGATCGAGGCGCTGGTGGCGGTGGGCCGCATGGGGGCTGTCTACCGCGCGAGGCAACTCTCGCTGGACCGGCCGGTGGCGATCAAAATCATGGCGCAAGAACTCAGCAGCGATGAAGTGTACTGCCGGAGTTTTGAAATCGAAGCGAAGGCGATGGCCAGACTCAGCCATCCGAATCTGGTGGGCGTCTACGACTTCGGTATCACCGGCGGCATGCTGTACCTGATCATGGAGTTCGTACCGGGCAGGTCGCTGTTGGAATCGACCCGCGGGGTACCGCTGGCCCAGGAGGAGGTCGTGCGCTTGATCACCAGCATCGCGGCCGGACTCGCCCATGCCCATGAGCACGGCGTGGTGCACCGCGACGTTCGTCCATCCAACGTGCTGCTCGACGCCCAAGCCAAACCCAAACTGGGCGACTTCGGGTTGTCGCACCCGACCGGCCCGGGCTTCACGACGACCGGCCAATTATCCCGCTACAGTGCGCCGGAAGTCATGACCCGCCCCGCGGCCGCCGACCAGCGCGCGGACGTGTTCTCGATCGGGGTGATGATTCACGAGCTGCTCACCGGCAGGCATCCGGTCGAGGATCCGCGCCCCGCATCGTCGATCATCGATTGCGACCCACGCTTCGACGCGGTGATCCAGCGCGCGACGAATGCGATGCCGGAACTGCGCCATCCCCATCTCTCCGCGCTGATCGGCGAACTGCAGGCCATCCTGACCGATCCGCGTGTGACAACCACCGCACGCGCCGCACACGCCGCGGCGGCACCGGTGGTGGTGATGGCCAAACAAGCGCATCCGGCCAAGCGCGGAACCATCGGCACGATCGCGCTGTCACTCGCGGCGGCGATCGTCGGCGCACTGGTTTACAAGCATTTCGACCGAACGGCGTCGGCACCGCAAGCGCATTCCACCGCCACACCGTCCGCCGCAGATCAAGGCGGACCTGCGGGACGGTCCACCGCCATACCGTCGGCACCCTCGGTGTGGAAACTCGATTTCGATCCACCTCCGGTGGTGAGCACGGCGGCTCAGGAGCCCGGCGCTTCACCGGCGATCGACCCTGCCGAGACCTTTCTCGTGCCACCGGCGAAGGCGATTCCGGTGGTTCCGAAATTCGATGTGGCGGCGTTTCTCAATGAAGCGCGCTCGATGATGCATACCCGCGCGCGGCCGCTGGTGGACGGCTATCGCGACGAGCTGCGCGGCAACGTCTGGACATTCGAGAAGTCGATGCAGTTCGCGGTGAGCAAGCTGCCCAAAGGGCGCAACGAGAAAGGCGCGCTGGTCGCGGCGTGCATCCGCGACATTCGCTCGCGCGGCAACCGGATTCCCGACAGGCTCGATGCGGGGCTGGCCGACATCGCGGACATCGATGGATATCACACCGACGCCTTCGGCAGACAAAAGAAGATCGATCTCCAGCTCCGACTCTCGCTCGACCGGCTGGCTGAAAGCTACACCGTCGGCATCCGCAAGCAAATCGAGCGGCTTCGAAAAGAGGATGATCCGGCGGCGGTCAACCAGCTCCAATTGGAAATCGAACGGGTCCGCGATGATGAGGACCGGTTCATGATCCTGATGCTTGGCGGTGAACCGGACGACGAGACGGATGCCGCCGACTGGGAATGATGCAGCGGGTTCCGCTGGCACAGTTCCGATTCACGCTTACGCTGGCATCGTGCCGAGCGACCCGACCAACGAGCCATCGATCCGGCTGCGCGGCTGCCGCCAGCACAACCTGCGCAACCTCGATCTGGATATCCCGCTCGGAAAGCTGACGGTCGTCACCGGGCCGTCGGGATCAGGCAAGTCGTCGCTCGCATTCCACACGTTGTATGCCGAAGGCCAGCGACGCTACGTCGAGACGTTCTCGCCCTACGTGCGCCAGTTCTTCGACCGCATGGACAAGCCGGAAGTCGGGTCGATCGAGGGAATCCCCCCGGCCATCGCGATCGAACAAAAAAACCACGTGCGCACGACGCGCTCGACCGTCGGCACGCTCACCGAGATCAACGACCATCTCAAGCTGCTCTTCGCGCGGTTGGCGGAGGGATTTGATCCTCGCACCGGCGAGGTGATCCGGCCCGATTCGGCGGAATCGGCCGCCGCTTGGGCAATGACCACGCTTCATGACGAAGCGGCGCTGATCACGTTCCCGGTACCGGTGCCGTCCGGCACCAAGGCAGATGAGTTCTTTTCATTTCTGCACCAGCAGGGATACCTGCGGGTGCGGCTGGATGACGAAATCGTGCGCACGGATGATCCGGCACCCGTCGGCCTGCGGTTGCCACGCGCGGTCGAAGTGGTGCAGGACCGCGTGCGGGTCACCCGCGCCAATGGCGCGCGATTGCGCGAGGCACTCGAGGCGGCATTGCGCCTTGGCAAAGGCCTGGCCACGGTGAGCGGCGAATCCGCCACCCGCACGTTCTCGTCGGCGTGGACGAATCCGCGCACCGGATTCACGCTTCGCGCGCCAACGCCCGCGTTGTTTTCGTTCAACAACCCGGTGGGTGCCTGTCCGAAATGCCGCGGCTTCGGACGGGTGATCGGCATCGATCCCGACAAGATGGTGCCCGACCCTTCGTTGTCGATCCGACAAGGCGCGATCCAGCCGTTCCAAGGTGAGCGCGGCGCGGAATGCCAACGCGACCTGATGCGCTGCTGCCGGGAACGCGGGATCGACACGCGCGTGCCGTGGGAACAACTCGGCGACGACGTGCGCGAATGGATTCACCACGGCGACCGGCCGCAACACGGCGGCGACGGCGCGCCGGACATGGAGGCGCTCGAGCAATTGTGGCAGTCCGGCGGATGGTACGGCATCCGCGGGTTCTTCGACTGGCTCGAGACCAAGGCGTACAAGATGCACGTGCGTGTGTTCCTATCGCGCTACCGGTCATACACGACCTGCGACGCCTGCCGCGGAAAGCGCCTCCAACCCGAGGCGCTGTGCTTCAAGATCGCGGGGATGACGTTGCCCGACCTGTTGGGCCTGCCGGTCGATGAACTGCTCGCGTGGTTCGCCGGCAAAATCCCCGCGCGCAAACCGGACGGCACACCACACGACGCGGCGCTCGCCACCGTGATCGACGAGATCTCGTCGCGTCTGCGCTATCTCGACGAAGTCGGGCTGGGTTACCTCACGCTCGATCGCCCGACGCGCACGCTTTCCGGCGGCGAGGTCGAACGCGTGAACCTCACCAGTTGCCTCGGCGCGGCACTCACCGGCACGCTCTTCGTTCTCGACGAACCCACCGTCGGCCTGCATGCGCGCGACATCGACCGCCTCATCGGCGTGATGCGGTCGCTCTGCGACAAGGGCAACACACTCGTCGTTGTCGAACACGAACGCGCGGTCATGCAGGCGGCGGACCACCTGATCGACCTCGGCCCGCAAGCCGGACAGTCGGGCGGATCGCTGATCTACGAGGGACCGCCGCCGACATCCGGCCGACGCCGGGCCAAACGGGACGCGAACCACGACGACTGCAGCACCACCGCATGGCTCGCGGGGACGAAGACGATTCCTTTGCCGGCACATCGGCGCGCACCGGGACGGAAGAAGCTTTCGATCCGCGGCGCGACCCGGTACAACCTGCGCCAGCTCGATGCGGACATCCCGCTCGAATGCTTCGTGTGCCTCACCGGTGTTTCGGGCTCCGGCAAATCCACCTTCGCCCACGATGTCGTCCACCTCAACGTGGCGCGCGCGCTCGGCATCGACCGCGACGGTGATCCGGCACGAGTGCGCAAACTCGGCGGTGTCGAGCACCTCAGCGGTGTCGAGCTGGTCGACCAAACCGCCGTGTCGCGCACCCCGAGATCCACCCCCGCGTTGTTCATCGGTGCCTTCGATCCGATCCGCAACCTGTTCTGCGAGTCGGATGAGGCGAAGTCCGCGGGACTCAAACCCGGATTCTTCTCGTTCAACTCCGGCGACGGACGCTGCGACCGCTGCATGGGCAACGGGTTTGAAAAAGTGGAAATGCAGTTTTTGTCCGACCTGCAAGTCACCTGCCCGGATTGCGACGGCCGGCGCTACAAAGCATCGACCCTCGAGTACCGGTGGAACGGGATGTCGATCGCCGAAGTGCTCGACCTCACCGCCGACCAAGTCGCGGAGGTGTTCGCGCCGGATCCCGCGATGCCCGCGAAACAACGGCGCCTCATCGGGGAAATCCGCAGCGCCGTCCAACCATTGCTCGATGTTGGACTTGGCTATCTCAAGCTCGGTCAACCACTCAACACGCTCTCGGGCGGCGAGTCCCAGCGCCTCAAGCTCTGCCTGCTGCTCGCTGCGTCATCCGACGCGCACGCGCGCCTGCTCATCCTCGACGAACCCACCACCGGACTGCACTTCGGAGACATCGAACGCCTGCTCGGCGTGTTTCGCAAACTGGTCGATGCGGGCCACTCGCTGCTGGTCATCGAACACAACCTCGACGTGATCCGCTGCTCGGACTGGATCCTCGATCTCGGCCCGGGTGCGGGCAGCGAAGGCGGCAGGCTTGTCGCACAGGGGACGCCCGAAACCGTCGCGCGCCATCCGGGGGTGACCGGCACGCACCTCAAGCGCGCGCTGGCGGCCACGGACGAGCCGCCGCCGGGCAAGGCCGCTCCGTCACGCCCGTCCAAGCGAAGCACCGCAGCCACGCGCCACGACGTGATCTCGCTGCAAGGTGCCCGCCACCACAATCTCAAGAACCTCGCGCTCGACATCCCGCGCAACCGCTTCGTCGTGATTTCCGGGCTTTCCGGGTCGGGCAAGTCGACCCTCGCATTCGACATTCTCTTCGCCGAAGGCCAACGGCGCTTCCTCGACTCGATGTCGGCCTACGCCCGGCAATTCGCCGAGCAGTTGGAAAAACCCGAGATCGACCGCCTGCAGGGATTACCGCCCACCGTGGCGATCGAACAGCGCGTTTCGCAGGGCGGCGGGAAATCGACTGTCGCCACCGTCACCGAGCTGTGGAACTTCATCCGGCTGCTCTATGCAAAACTCGGCGTGCTCCATTGCCCGGACTGCGGCGTGCCCGTCGAAAAACAATCGGCGGCCGCCATCGAGAATCACATCCGGGCGCACCTGCGCAGCGGGCCGGTGGATTTGCTCGCGCCGATCGTGCGCGGGCGCAAAGGATATCACACCGAGATCGCCGAGTGGGCGCTGCGTCAGGGATTCGACCGCTTGCTCGTCGACGGCCGCTTCACCGCGGCCGATGGATTCACCCGGCTCGAACGGTTCAAGGAACACGACATCGATGTGGTCGTGGCCACCGTGCGATCCGGCCGCAACGAGTCGGCCGGTCTGCATGCCAGCGTCACCCGCGCGTTGGTGATCGGCAAAGGGGTGATCCGCCTCGCCACCGCCGACGGATCCTTCCCGCTGCTCTCGACCCATGCCGCTTGTCCGCGGTGCGACCGGTCGTTCGATGATCTCGATCCCAGGCTGTTCTCCTTCAACTCGCCGCACGGCTGGTGCACGCGCTGCCGCGGCCATGGCCGGGTGCCGCGTCGCCGCCATGTCCTCGATACCTCGCGTTTTGATTCGGTGCTCGAGGCCGAACTCGACGCCGATCGCGCGCAAGAGCGCATGAACGATGACGAGCTGACGACCTGTCCGGACTGTGGCGGATCACGACTCAATCCGGTGGCCTCTGCCGTGCGCATTGCCTCACGCAAGCCAGGCGAGGGGAAACTGCGGCGGATAAAAACGGAGACGACGGATCTGTCGGTGTCGGAATTGGCACGCATGACGATCCGCGATGCCACGAGGCACTTCGCATCACTCGCATTCGACGACGCGCGGGAGCGGCTCATCGCGCGCGACATCCTGCCGGAAATCCGCCAGCGCCTCGCGTTCCTCGGCCAGGTCGGCCTCGGCTACCTTGCGCTCGACCGTTCGGGCAACACGCTCTCTGGCGGTGAAGCGCAGCGCATTCGCCTCGCCGCCCAACTTGGATCCAACCTGCGCGGCGTGCTCTACGTCCTCGACGAGCCGACCATCGGCCTGCACCCGCGCGACAACGATGCCCTGCTCGCCACACTCGTCGGATTGCGCGACCAGGGCAACTCGCTCGTTGTCGTCGAACACGACGAAGACACGATCGCCGCCGCCGACCACTTGATCGACCTCGGACCGGGAGCGGGACGCTTCGGCGGCGAGGTGGTGTACGAGGGGAAACCACCTCGCATGACAACATCCGCAACCCGGTCGCCGCGGCGCGGAAAGTCCGGCACCAAGGCAATCCACGATGCGTCGCCCACGCTGCGCTCGCTCGCCACACCGTGGATCCATCCGATCCGCGGATCACGCCGCGAGGTTCCGAACAACCACCCGTGCCTCACGTTTTCCAACTGCCGTGCCAACAACCTGAAGCAGATCGATGCCGCGATTCCCGTCGGTCGCCTCACCGTGATCACCGGCATTTCCGGCTCGGGCAAATCCACGCTGATGCATGAGTGCGTTGCCGCCGCATTCCAAAGCAAACCGCGGTCGAAACCTCCGTTCATCGCGAAGGGATTGGATCAGGTGAAACATTGCTTCGAGGTCGACCAATCACCGATCGGCAAAACGTCGCGCTCGTGCCCGGCGACCTACGTCAAGGTGTTCGACGACATCCGAGCGCTGTTCGCGCAATTGCCCGAGGCGCGCATGCGCGGCTTCGATGCCTCACGCTTCTCGTTCAACACCGAGGACGGACGCTGCGCCGGATGCAAGGGCAACGGCCGCGTGAAACTGGAAATGGATTTTCTGCCGCCCGCCTGGACACATTGCGACGAATGTGACGGCAAGCGCTACAACCAGGCGACACTCGAAGTGCGGTTCCGCGGCAAAACCATCGGCGAAGTGCTCGCGATGAGCATCGACGAAGCCGCCGCGTTCTTCGAATCCCAGCCGCGCATCGCCGCACCGCTGCGTCTCATGGCCGACACCGGCCTCGGCTACCTGCAGCTTGGTCAGCCGTCGCCCACGCTGTCCGGCGGCGAGGCCCAGCGCATCAAGCTGGTCTCCGAACTGGTCAAGGGCAGGAGCGTGCGCTCGCAACTGCGGCAGCCGGCAACGGCACGCCGCAACCTCTACCTCATCGAAGAACCCACCGTGGGCCTGCACCGCGAGGACATCAGGCGACTCATCGACATTCTCCACCGCCTCGTCGACGAAGGACACACGGTCGTCGTCGTCGAGCACCACATGGCCGTCGCCGCCGAAGCCGACTGGATTCTTGATCTCGGACCGGAGGCCGGCGCGGGCGGCGGCACGATCGTCGCCCAAGGACCACCCGAAAAGATCATCCGCTCGAAGCATTCTCGCACCGCGCCATTCCTCGCCAAGCTCATCGCATGCCCGGCAAGTCGCCGCGCCAAACGGTCATGAAGACCAGTCGATCCGGAAATCAGACGATCGATGCCGAGGTGGTCGAGGTCGAGGTGCTCGATGCCCGCAGCGTGCCCGCGCATTCGATGCCGCCCGCTCGGATGCCGACGGGCCGCGCGATCATTGCTCGACGCGGGCTCTCACCGCTTCTACTGCTGGTCGCATTGCCCGCGCTGTTGCTGCTCGCCGTCGTGGTGGTGATCGCGGCGGCTGCCGCAGTCCTGTGGTTGCTTGCGCGCGCAGTGGTCCGTCGGCTGCGCCTCCTCCCGCATTGACACATCGGCCGGACAACGCGCAGGGTTCGTCCATGCCGGATTTCGCCAACAAAGTCGCGGTGGTCACCGGTGGTGGCCGGGGCATCGGTCAGGAAATCGCACGCCGCTTCGCCGCCGGCGGAGCGAAGGTCGCGGTGCTGAGCCGCAGCGAATCAAGCTGTGCCGCGGCCGCCGCAGAAATCAACGCCGCCTATCCGGGCAGCGCCACCGCCCATGCGGTGGATGTCGCCGACCACGATGCGGTGCAGGCGGTGGCCAAATCCATCATCGAGGATCTCGGCACAGTGAACATTCTCGTCAACAACGCCGGCATCACCCGCGACGGATTGCTCATGCGCATGAAAGAGGAGGACTGGGACGCGGTGGTCGACACCAACCTCAAAGGCGCGTTCAACACCGTCAAAGCCTTCCTGCGCCCGCTGATGAAGGCAGAGGACGCACGCATCATCCAGATCACCTCGGTGATCGGACTGATCGGCAACGCGGGTCAGGCAAACTACGCCGCAAGCAAGGCAGGCCTCGTCGGCTTCACCAAATCGGTCGCCCGCGAACTCGCCGGACGCGCCGTCACCTGCAACGCGGTCGCGCCCGGATTCATCACCACCGACATGACCGACGAACTTCCGGAGGCGGTGAAGGAGTCGATCATCGCACGCATTCCGCTCGGCACGCTCGGGGAAACCCGGGACATCGCCGATCTCGTCGCTTTCCTCGCCAGCCCGGCGGCGCGCTACATCACCGGCCAAGTGATCGCGGTGGACGGCGGCATGACGATGTGACTCCGTCAATCGCGCAACCGATATCATTTTCCCGCTTCATGGATCTTTACCTCCTGCGCCACGGCAAGGCCGAAGACCGCAACCCCGAAGGGGACACCGCGCGCGAACTGGTCGAGAAAGGCCGCGAACAAGCGCGCAAGGCGGGCAATCTGGTCCGCAGCCTGGGCAAGCCGCCCGAGATCGTGCTCACCAGCCCGTACGCGCGTGCACGACAAACGGCGGAAGAATTCTGCTCGGCGGCCGGGCTGCCCGGTCCGGTGATCCAAGGATGGCTGGGTTGCGGCATGGAACCGGAAACCGCGCTGCGCGAACTTGCGGGATACGCCGAATTCCAGCGCGTCTGTCTCGTCGGACACGAACCCTGCCTGAGTGAACTCGTCGCCTTCCTCATTGGCGCGCAAGCCGACCACATCGACTTCAAGAAAGGCGCGCTCGCCGGCTTGCAGATCCATCCGCCGTCTTGCCGCGGCACGCTCTGTTTTCTCGTGCCGCCGAAG
>VHCM01000019.1 GCA_016871685.1 Verrucomicrobiota bacterium | reverse complement strand
TTGGCCTCGGCCGCATTGGCGATCGGGATTGGGTCGGCCGCAGGAGTGATGCCGTCGGGTGGTGCCAGCGGGGCATCGGTCGGGACGGGTGCCAACGGTGCTGCCGCGGGTTCACCCTCGGCCTGAAACTCGTCGGCCTTCGGGATGGAGATCGGCGCCACTTGTTGGCCGGTGAGCGGCTGGGCCAGCAACGAGACGATCGTCCACAGTGAGGTCCGCCGGAGAATCCATCGGGCACGTTGCCGATGGGGTCGGATCGCCGCCGCCGTCTCCGGGATGGTTCTTGGATGCATGGGATCGCGGACAGCGTGCGGGGCGACGCAGGATGTTTCCGCAGCCTCGCAATCCCCCAAGTGGCGCATTGTGACAAATCCGCCACCTTCACTCCGTGGCGGGATCTTCGCGGAATTCGAGTGGCGCGCCGATTCCGTGAATGATGCCGTCCGCGGCACGGATGTCCGGCCGGACGATTTCCGCATGCTTGTCGATGCGGATTTTTCCGGGGGTCACCCAAATCGTCAGCATCCGTCCGTCGAGGGTCAACAGTCCGCGTTCGAGTCCGAGCGCCTGAGTGTCGAGTTGCTCGCCTTGGGCGAAATGGTACTTGAGCCAAGCGACGACCGACGGGTCTGACGGATCTTTGCTGATGCGTTGTCGGGCATGTTCCGGAAGCTGATCGAATGACGGATCGGTCGGCACGAAGCAGGTGTGGGGTCCGCCTTCCGCGAGTGTCTTGGTCAGTCCGGAGGCATTCAGCAGTGCGACGAACCGGGTGAATCCCGCGTGGTGGAGTGCATCGACGAGCTGCAACTGCGAGACGTCTTCGGTGGTCGCTGGAGGTCCTGCGCTTTCGGTGGAGGGAGACGGCGCGGCATCGGTCATCGTCGGAGTTTCCGCAGGTGCGTCGGTGGTGGCGGTGTCCGCCTTGATGGTTGCGGATGATGGATGGGCAGGCCGCCGGAGCAGCAACAGGCTGACTGTGGCAGCCAGCAGCAGGATCGCGAGGATGGAGAGGACACGTTTCATCATGGGAGCGGTGGCATCGTTGTTTGGTGGCAGCACCGATGCTGACTATCGAATCTGTCTGTTGGATGAATCGTGCCGAAGCAGGTCTGCGTGACACAATTGTCACTGGGTGCATCCCGGGCTGCATCCGGTCTCGGCTTCCGGCCAGGTCGAGAACGGGACGCGGGCCAGGGATGAATTCGAGTAGCGGCGATCGGTGGAGACTTCGATGCCGCACCACGGCGGTGGCTCGACATGGGTGCTTTCATCGGGCAGTTCGACTTCGGCGATGACGAGGCCTTCGTTGACTCCGTGAAACTCGTCGATTTCCCATGTGAGTCCGTTGATGGCGAGGGTGTGTCGGGTTTTTTCCACGGGAATGCCGTCGCAGAGTGCGAGCAGCTCGCGTGCGTGGCCGATGGGCATTGGGAACTCGATTTCGCGGCGTGTCAGGCCGCTGCGCCGGCCTTTGACGGTGAGCCATGCCTCGCCGCCCGCGACGCGCACGCGCACGGTGCGGTCCGGGTCGAAGCTCAGGTAGCCTTGGACGATGCGGGACGCCTTGGCTTGTTCCCTCCAGCCGTCGCCGACAACGAGGAACCTGCGTTCGATTTCGGTGAACATGAGCTGCGTCAGGCCGCGGCGGAATCGGGCACGGGGTGATGCACCGGGCCGGGCGCGATCGTGCGATCGTCCACCGGGACGGCGGGTGCTTGGTGATGGTGCACGAGTTCGAGCCGGCCGTCGTGGTATTCGATGATCGCGCTGAGGCTTTCGACCCAGTCGCCGCTGTTGAGGTAGTGGACGCCGCCGACTTGTTTGTCCTCCGGCGTGTGGATATGGCCGCAGATGATGCCGTCGCACCCGCGGTGGCGGGCGAGTTGTTGGAGGAGGTCCTCGTAGCGGTCGATGAAGCTGACGGCTGACTTGACCTTGGCCTTGACCACCTTGCTGAGCGAGAATGGCTCGCGTCCCCGCCAGCGGCGCCAGCGGTTGTAGATCCGGTTGACCTCGAGGAGCAGGTCGTATCCGACGGCGCCGAGCATGGCCATCCACTTGTGGCCGGTGGAGACGCTGTCGAAGCCGTCGCCGTGCACCACGAGGTAGCGTTTGCCATCGGCGGTGACGTGGATGTGCTCCTTGACGATGCGGATGCGCCCGAAGGCGAGCGGCAGGAAGCGCTCGAGGATCTCGTCGTGGTTGCCACGGAGGTAGACGACCTCGGTGTCGTGGCGCTCGGTCATCTTGAGGATGCGGCGGACGACGCGTGTGTGTGATGCTTCCCAGCGGGCGCCGCGGCGCAGGGCCCAGCCGTCGATGATGTCGCCGTTGAGCACGAGTTTCGAGCAGCGGATGCTTTTGAGGAAGGCGACGATTTCATCGGCCTTGCAACCGTTCGTCCCCAGATGGAGGTCGGAGAGGAACACGGTGCGGCACGAGAATTTGCTGCCGGTTTTCCGCACGGCCTCGGCCCAGGTCTTCGCGCCAGGCGAATCGGCGATCGCCGCAAGTTTCCCGGCAAACTCGGCGACGATGCCATGCCAGCCGAGTGATTCCGCGGTGCGGCGCGCGTTGAGCCTCAGCGGGTGGCCGGGTGGTGCGGCGAGTGCGTCGAGTGCGCGATGGAGGAACTCGATGCGATTGCCCGGCGCGGCTTTCAACCCGTCGTGGCCGCAGCGGACATGGCGCGCAGCGGCGGCGTAATCGTAGCTCACGGTGACCAGTCCGCTGGCCATTCCCTCCAGCACGACGTTGCCGAAGGTTTCGGTTTCGCTGGGGAACAGCAGGATGTCGCAGGAAGCGAAGTGGCGTGCGAGGTCCTCGCCGTGCAGTTCGCCGGTGAAACGGATCCACGGGTGATGCTGCGCGAGGCGTTCGCGCAGCGGTCCGTCACCGATGACGAGGCAGCACAGGTCCGGCCGCTGCTCGCGCATGCGGCGAAACGCGTCGATGCCCAGCTCGAGGTTTTTCTCGGGTGCGACCCTGCCGACGAGTGCTGCGACCGGCGAGGCACCGCCCGCGCCCCAGATGGCACGCAGTTTCTCACACCGTTTTGCCGGATGGAAGCGGTCGGCATCGACGCCGCGGCCGATCACGTGGATCGGGCCAACCCCTTCGGTCTCGAGGATGCGCGCGGTTTCGTGCGAAGGCGTGAACGTGCAGCGCGCCCGCCGGTGGAAGTCGCGCAGGTATCCCATCGCCATGCGTTCGAGCCCGCCGGCGAGATAGCGTCCGACGTATTGGTGGAAATTCGTGTGAAATCCGGTGGCGGCCGGGATGCCCAGCAGGTCCGCTGTCTTGAGCGCGGATTTCCCGAGCAGGCCTTCGGTGGCGATGTAGATCACGTCGGGCCGGCGTTCGAGCCGGCGGCCGCGAAGCTCGAACGGTTTGGGCAGGCCGACGCGGACCTGCGGATAGCCTGGCATGCGGAACGAGGCCGCCGCGGTTTCATCGACACCGCCGCCGACATCACCGGCGCGGATGACGCGCACTTGATGGCCGAGACCGCGAAGGCCATCGGTCAGCTTGCCCAGCGTCATGGCCACGCCATTGACGTCAGGTGCGAACGTGTCCGTGACAATCTCGATGTGCATCGGGCGCGCAGCCGTGCGGCTGTCCGCGCCCCATCACAATCGCAGTCGCGCGGATGAACACATCCGCTCGGTGCCGGTTTCGTCACATGGCGATTGGCGCGTTTGCGCCCTCATTTCCGGCCAAGCCCGCACGAATCGCTCACGCGGCGGGTTCTTTTGGCACCTTGGCGGACTTCTTGCCCGGCGGCCGCGGGGGGAAGTCGAATCCGATCTTCCCTTCGGCCGCATCGAGCGTGAGATGCGCATCGAACTTGCGTTTGGTGCGGTTCGAGACGAATCCCTTGAGCACGTCGCTGCGGCCGGTGGCCACGAGCTTGAGGATTTGATCGGCGGGAATTTCGAGCTGAAGGATCGACCTGCCGATGCGAATGCCGGACGGCTCCTTCTTCGAGACGATCGCCGGGACGTGATAGGCTTTCGCGGTTTGATAAACCTTCACCTTGCGGCCGTCGGTGGTTTCGACCTCGCCGATCACCTGGTCCTCGGTGAGTTCCTCCGCCTCGCCCGCATCGTCGTTCTCAAAGACGAAGTGGACCTTGAATTTCTCGTCCATCCGCAATGCGGCGTCGAATGGCTTGTTGAACTTCGACTTGAAACCGGTGAGCACTCCGGCGGTTTGTCCCTTGGTGAACAGTTCGCGCGCCTCGTCCTCGGCGAGAAGTCTGCCCGCGATGTGTTTCTTGACCTTGAAGGTGCAGCCCGGTTGGCGGCATTCGTAGGTGGCGTCGGTCTGGCGCAGGGTTTCCGCGCCGCACGCCGGACAGGGAGCCGCGAGGTCCGAGTAGGGCTGGTTTTTGATCTGCTCGGCGAGCGCCCGCGCCTTGGTGACGATCTCCGAAGTGTAGGCGGTGATCTCACGCATGAATGCGTCGCGTCCGAGTTTTCCCTCTTCCATGCGGTGCAGCTTGTGCTCCCAGTCGCCGGTGAGGCGGGGCGAAACCAATCCTTCGACGCCCATGTGGCGCAGCAGCTCGATCAGGCGCATGCCCGAGGGCGTGACGTGGAGGTCGCGTCCGTCGCGGACAATGTATTTCTGGTAGATGAGTCCTTCGATGATCGCCGCACGGGTCGCGGGCGTGCCGAGTCCGCGCTCCGACATCGCTTCGGCGAGTTCCTCGTCGTCGATGAGCTTGCCTGCGTTCTGCATGGCGGAGAGCAGGGTGGACTCGGTGAAGCGCGCGGGCGGTTTGGTTTGATCGTGGATCACCTCGATGTGGCCGACCGCGGCGGATTCGCCTGACGCTGCTGCGGCGAGTTCGTCCTTGCCTGATGCGACGCCGGGTTTGCGGCCGTAAACTTCGAGCCAGCCCGCCTTGACGAGCACGCTGCCCTTGGTGTGGAACGTGTCGGTGACGCCGCCGTGGTCGATGCGGGTGTGGCGGGTCGTATCCTCGAATTCGGCGGGTGGATAGAAGACGGCGATGAAGCGCTTGACGATCATGTCGAAGAGCTTCTGCTCGGTGTCGCTGAGCTTGGCGATTTTTCCTGTCGGAATGATGGCAAAGTGATCTCGAATCTCCTTGTCATTGAAGACGCGGCGCGACGGGACGACGCGGGGTCCGCCCTCGGCGTTGCCTGCGAGTGCGGCCTTGGCGAAGCGGGCCTGCGGCAGGTCGCTTCCGGCGATCTCGCCGAGTGTCTCGCGCACGGTTTGCAGGTAGTCCTCGGGCAGGTGGCGCGAGTCGGTGCGCGGGTAGGTGACGACCTTGTGTTGCTCGTAGAGTTTCTGCAGGATCGACAGCGTGCCTTTGGCGGAGAACGGTGCCTCCTTTTGCAGCGTCGTGAGGTCGTAGAGTTGCGGTGCGATTTGCGAGCGGGCGGTTTTCTCGTCGTGGATCGAGCCCGACTTGCCCTCGCAGCGGTTGCGGATGGTCTCGGCGATCTGCAGGTCGCGCAGGCGCTCGGGCCTCGAATGTTTGTCGGCGTCGTTTTTTTTCCACTCCGGGTCGATCCATTTCCCGAGGTACTCGCCGGCGGTGATGCCGAACGTCGCGTGCACTTCGTAATACGGCGACGGTTCGAACGAGCGGATTTCCTCTTCGCGGGTGGCGAGGATGGCGAGGGTCGGCGTCTGGACGCGTCCGGCCGCGGTGATGTTGAACCCGCCGTGACGCGAGTTGAAGCAGGTGAGGGCGCGGGTGGCGTTGAGGCCGACAAGCCAGTCCGACTCCGAGCGGCATTTCGCGGCGTCGGCGAGCGGTGCCATCTCCGATCCGTCGCGCAGATGGTTCCATGCCTGGACGATCGCCTGCTGGGTCATCGACTGCATCCACAGGCGTTTGACCGGTTTTTGCACGCCGCCGTACTGCATGATGTATTCGAAGATCAGCTCGCCCTCGCGTCCGGCGTCGCAGGCGTTGACGATGAGGTCGACATCCTTGCGTTTGGCCAGCTTGAGCACTTGGTTGAGCCGCGCCTCGCTGTCGGGCTTGGCCTCGAGTTCGAAGGCCTGCGGGATGGCCGGCAGCACCGAGAAGTTCCACGGCAGTTTTTTACCGTTGGGACCCATCGGCATCTTGAGTTCGACGAGGTGGCCGACGGCGGAGGTGATCACCGCGTGCTCGTTTTCGAAGTAGGCGTCACGGGCCGAGCCGTGTTTCTCGAACTTGCCCAGCGGCTTGGCCAGCGAGCGGCTGAGGTCGGTCATGACGCTGGGTTTTTCGGCGATGATGAGGATCTTGCCCATGGTGTCGTGTGGTGGAACGGGGTGTGTCGGAGGGTTCGGGGTGCCGGGGCGACGGACTAGACCCGGCGGCAAGGGCTTGGCAAGAGGATTGACGGGTGCCGGCAGGGTCCGGCTGCCCCTTTCCCGTAGGGAAAGAAAAATGCGGAAAAATTTCCGATGGTGGATCGCGGGGATGGTTCATCGCGCCTGGTGGTCCCATTTTTGCACTGGCACCGGGAGCGGGGCGGCCTATGCTGCGCCACGGCGCGCGGCATCCGCGCCGGATCCCGCAATCCCATTTTATCTTCCATGAACTTCACACTCAAGGTCTGGCGTCAGCCGGGGCCCGGCGCGCAAGGGGCGATCCACACCTACGAGGCCAGGGACATCCCGTCGGAAGCTTCGTTTCTCGAGATGCTCGACATCGTCAACGAGCGGCTGATCCGCGACGGTGGCGAGCCGATCCACTTTGATCATGACTGCCGCGAGGGAATTTGCGGCAGTTGTTCGCTGACGATCAACGGCATACCGCACGGCAGGGAGCGCGGGGTGACGACCTGCCAACTGCACATGCGCAAGTTCGCCGACGGCGACACCATTTGGATCGAGCCGTTCCGGGCGAACCCGTTTCCGGTGGTGCGCGACCTGATCGTCGACCGTTCCGCCTTCGACCGCATCATCGCCGCGGGAGGCTACATCGACGTGCGCACGGGTTCTGCGGTGGATGCCAACGCGATTCCGGTGGCGAAGGATGCGGCGGATGCCGCGTTTGACGCCGCGGCCTGCATCGGCTGCGGGGCCTGCGTCGCCGCCTGCAAGAACGCCTCGGCGATGTTGTTTGTTTCGGCCAAGGTCTCGCATCTCGGCCATTTGCCGCAGGGTCAGCCCGAGCGCGACAAGCGCGTGCTGGCGATGGTGCGCCGGATGGACGCCGAGGGATTCGGCAACTGCACCAACCAGTACGAGTGCGAGGCCGCGTGTCCGAAGGAGATCAGCGTGGACCACATCGCGCGCATGAACCGCGATTTCGCCGGTGCGGTGATGCGCGAGCAGTTCGCCGCACCATGACGCGTGCCGCGATGCTCTCGACGGCTGTCGCTCTCGCGCTGGCCGCTTGTTCCGGCGGTGAAGACGACAGACCGATCATGCAGACGAATGCCGAGCTTCCGACCGACGGCGTGGGCAAAGTGGTGCTCTCCGATGGCGAGTGGCGCGCACGCTTGACGCCCGGGCAGTACCACATCCTGCGCGAGGCCGGGACCGAGCGGCCGCACGGCGAGGTTTACCGTGAATTCAAGAAGCAGGGTGCGGGCGCGTATCATTGCGGCGGATGCGGCGCGCGGTTGTTCACGTCCAACGAGAAGTTTGATTCCGGTTGCGGTTGGCCGTCGTTTTTCGATCCGGCGGACGCGGATCATGTGGTGACGCGCGAGGATCGCAGTCTGGGAGTGACTCGTGTCGAGGTGTTGTGCGCGCGCTGTGACGGGCATCTCGGGCATGTGTTCGAGGGCGAGGGCTTCGACACGCCCACGGACAAGCGCTACTGCATCAACGGCACCGCGCTGCGATTCGTGCCATCGGAACAGTGAGTTCGCAGGCACGCGCGGGATTGGCCATCTGGCGCGACTGGTCCCGGGTTCATGCCTCATTTGCGAATGGGTTCGATTGGTGCATTTGTGGCACCGAAAAATCTTGCATGATCATGGGTTACGGGCCAGATTGAGACTGTGAAAGCGAACAGGTCATCTGCCGGTTTGAAGCGGGGTCGGCCGGTTGGTCCGGCAAAGAAACGGATCAACGCCCGGTTTCCTGAGTCGCTGGCGGAACGGATCGAATATGCAGCGGCCCTTCGAGGCGTCGCAGTCGCATCGTTCATTCAAGAGGCGGTGGCCGTGCGGGCCGACCAGGTCATCGAAGCCGAAGCCCGTTGGCGGTTGACCCGCGAACAGGCTGCGGCGGTGACTGCGCTGATTGCCCGCCCGCCCAAGGTCAACGGAAAGATGCGGCAAGCCGCCAAACTCGCGTCGCGTCATGTCGTCATACGCGATTGAGCTTCTTTCCGCAGCGCACGACCGGGTCGGCTTCGCCAGCGGACTCGAATCGGTGGATCGTTATTTCCGGGAAGTCGCCCGTGGGCACTTGGAGAAGGGTGTGAGCATCACCAGGGTTCTGGTCGGAGCGAATGCCGGTTCTCCGAAGCCGGTGCTCGGTTTCTTCACCCTATCCGGCATTGTGGTTGAGGCCAAACCCTGGCCGGGTGCTCCGAAGGGCCTGCCAAGTCAAGCGGTTCCTGCCGTCTTGCTTGGACGACTTGCGGTGGCTGCGGTGCATCATGGCAAAGGGTTCGGGGCGATGTTGGTCGCAGCCGCCTGCCAACTGGCCCATGAGACGATCGTCCGTACCGGGGGGATCGGCTTGGTCGTGGATGCCGCCCACCAGCAGGCCGCTTCATTCTATGTCGGCTTCGGTTTCAAACCGGTTTCTCCTGATCAGCTGCGGTTGTTTCTGCCGGCCAAATCGCTGGCGGGTACGGCGATCATTCCAAGGGGATGAGCCACACTCGTGCCAGAGACAACGATGGGTTCTCTGGAAACCGAACAAGCGCTGGTGGGCAGGGCTGGATTCGAACCAGCGTAGGCGTTAGCCAGCAGATTTACAGTCTGCCCCCTTTAGCCACTCGGGCACCTACCCAGGGACGCATGCGCGAGAGGCGACGATCGGCAGTCGCAGGAGAATTGGCAAGGGAAATCGCTGCCCGCGCCGTGCTTTCGGGCGGGGATTGGGCACGGCACTTGCGGTTCGGAGAGCGGGCTGCGCAGGATGTGCCGGATGAGGCCGCAACTCACCGCCATCGTCGCCATGACCGCGGACCGCGTGATCGGCCGCGCTGGCGGCTTGCCGTGGCACCTGCCCGGGGATCTCCAATTTTTCAAGCGGACGACGCTGGGTCATCCGGTGGTGATGGGTCGCAGGACGCATGAGTCGATCGGCAGGCCGCTGCCGCAGCGCCGCAACATCGTGCTCACCCGCGACGCGGCGTGGTCGGCCGCGGGCGTGGAGTCGATTCATTCTCCGCAAGGACTCGATGCGCTCGGGGATCTCGGCGGGCGCGTGTTTGTGATTGGTGGCGCGCAGGTGTACGAGGCGTTCTGGCCGATGCTCGACGACTTGTTGGTCAGTCACGTCGCCGGTTCGCACGAGGGTGACGTGCGTTTTCCGGAATTCGAGCGGGACTTTCCCCGCTGCGAGTTTGTCGCGGGCGGCGACGGGTTCGAGGTGCGTCGCTGGATGCGGTGCTGAGTCTGGGTGTCAGGCGTCCGTCCTTATTCACGCGTTCGCCCTTATTTCCGCGGCGGCAGGTGCCATGGTGGATTGCGTTCGGTCATGTCGCGGATCCACGGGAACTGCTTGGCGGCGGATTCCATCGCATAGGGGGCGATGACGATCATCTGCAATTGGAGCGCGAACACGAATGCCGCGGCGAATCCGAGGATGCGTGGTGCGCGCAGCGGTTGGGCATCGATGTGGTGACCGCCGGCGAGGTCCCAGAGGCTGCTGCCCGCGCGGCGCGTCGAGAACAGCGCGAGCAGTTGGCAGATCAGCGAAACGAATCCCCAGCCCATGCCGATGCCGAGGAACAGGACTCGGGTGCAGCGCCGCACGGACTCCGCGAGCGTGAGGCGCGATCCGTCGGCATTGACCACGCGCAGGCGCAGCAGCCACTTGCCGGGCGTGGTGCCGAAGCGGTGGATGAGCACGGCTTCCACGGCAAACCACGGCACGTAGTGCAGCAGGATGAGCCAGGGGTCGGCGAGCACCGCCCGCACATCCTGGCCCGCGGCCCAGATCGCGAGCCACCAGCATCCGGCGTAGAGATGAAGGTCGAGCCAGCGCGCCCAGAAGCGTCGTGCGAGATATGGTTTAGGCGTGTCGGATGGCAGGACCGGCGGAACATCCGCCGCTTCGTCGGCGCGAGCGATGGTGGCGGCGTTGCCGGATGAAGCGGCGTCATCGATGCCCGGCGTGTGGAACTCGCGTTCGAACAACGCGAGTTCGCGCAGCGGTGTCCACGCCGCGAGACCTTGGTGCCATGCCGGGGTGGTACCGTCGAGTTCGCCGCGTGCGATGCGGCCGCGGAGTTCGTAGTCGGGGATGGGGCCTTGTTTTGCGCCGTTGACGATGATCCAGAAGTCCATGGCGTCGGGTCACAGGTTGCGCAGTGATTTGGCGGCGTCGCAGCGGGCGGCGAAAAAGGCGGGAACGAGCGCGGCCAGCGAGCAGAGTGCGAACGCCATCACCGCGATGCCTGCTTGTTCGAGCGGCAGATTGTGCGCGGGCAGCACGCCGAACCCGGTGAACGATGCGGCGAATGGATCGAATCCCATCGCACGGAACGCTTGTTGGAGCGTGCCGCGGTAATGGATGAACAGGCGGCCGAGTCCCACGCCCAGCAGCGCGCCGACGGCACCGAGGATCATGCCTTGATAGAGGAAGACGCGCACGATCTGCCCGGGTGCGGCACCGAGCGCTTTCATCACGCCGATCTCGCGTCGCTTCTGGATGGTGACGGTGAACATCACCGCCATCATCGAGAACGCCGAGACGAGCACGATGAACGAGAGCGCGAAGTACATCATCACGCGCTGTTGGTTGATCAATGCGAAGAACGTCTGGTATTGGTCGCCCCAGGTGAGCAGCGACCAGTCGGGCCCGAGAGACGCGCGCGCGGCGGCGGCGGCTTCCTCGGCGGCATACGCATCGTCGAGCCGCAGCGCCACCCCCTGCACCGCGTCATCGAGTCCGGCCAGGTCCTGCGCGAGTGCGAGCGGCACGAACAAGTCGGGAGTCACCGCCATCTGCGAGGCTTGGTAAACTCCCGCGACCACCGCCTCCTTGGGCAGCACGATGCGGCGCAGCGACTTGAGCATTTCGGCGTCCATCCGCTCCGCGTCGGTGGATTCCAAGGCCTCGATGGCGCGATCGACCGCTTGTTTCCGGTCGGCATCGAAGCGATAGCATCCGGCGGTTTCATCCTTCGATCCGCCTTCGAGCGCGATCAACAGCTCGTCGAGCAACCCGCGCTCGTGCTCGCGCGGGCCGGTGGTGCCCAGTGCTTCGAATGCCGCGTACGCATCCTGCAATGCGGCGATGCCGGCGCGCCATTGGTCGGCATCGGGCACAAACGCTTTGTCGAGCAGCTCCCTCGCTTGTTGCCATGCCCCGGCTTCGGCGTCGCGCAGCGCCGGGCGTTCGGTTGCCTTGTACGCGCGCATGACCTCCTCGAAATTGCGCGTGGAATACAGCCTGACCGTGTCGCCCACGCCGACACCGAATTGCGACGCGATGATCGACGACACGACGATGCGGTCGTCGATGCCGAGGTCGGCGGTGGAGTCCGGATGATTCGCAAGATCGAGCATGCGGCGGATGCCTTCGATCTGTGCCGGGTCGTCGCCATCGATGCCATGGAACTGGACCGGGCGCTGCCACGATGCGTGATCGAGGATCACATTGTCGCTCACATGGGCGGTGGCCGCGGTCACTCGAGGCAACGTCCGCGCGGTCCGCACCACCTCGCGCCAGTCTTGCATCGGCAGATCACCGAGGCCGCCTGGCTGGTGGCGCAGCAGGATGTGCGGGGTGAACCCGAGAAGCCGCTCCTTCACGTCGCGTTCGAGTCCGGCATACACGGCCATGACGACCACCAGCACGAGCACGCCGAGGACCACGCCGACGAGCGAGACCAGCGTGAACGAGGAAAGCACCGAGCGACGCGGATTGAGGTAGCGTCGGGCGAGCAGCAGGCTGAACGATCGGCGTGCGATGTGCTGTAGCTAACGGCGGACGCGCTTGGGTGCAAGCGGGTTTGATCCGGGAAACCGCGGACTGCGGCGATCAGAGGTGCACACCGATGACATCGAGGATGCGGCCGAGGTCGTCGTCGCCGTAGTATTCGATCTCGATCCGGCCTTTTTTCGAGGAATGGTGGATGAACACGTGGGTGGCGAGGTGTTCGCGGAGTTTGTCGGCCACCGCGCGGACGTGAACGTCCATGCCGCGGGCACCTCCGGATTTCGATCCGCTGCCGTGACCATCGCTGGCATCGAGCAGTTGCTGCGCGAGCTTCTCCGCGGCGCGCACCGTGAGCGCGTGACGCAGGATCCGGTCCGATGCGAGCAACTGGGTGGCGGGGTCCTTGATCGACAGGATTGCCTTGGCATGGCCGACGGTGAGGCGGCCTTGGGCAACGAGCGACTGGATGTCCCGATGGAGGTCGAGCAAACGCATCGCGTTGGCGACGCTGGCGCGCGACTTGCCGACGCGCGTCGCGATCTCGTCCTGCTTCATCGCGAATTCCTTCGCCAGTCGCACGTAGCCCGACGCCTCTTCCATCGGATTGAGGTCCTCGCGCTGCAGGTTTTCAATGAGCGCCATCTCGAGCACCTCGCGATCGGTCGCGTCGCGCTCGATCACCGGCACGGTGGCGAGCCCGAGTCTGCCCGACGCGCGCCAGCGGCGCTCGCCGGCGATGAGTTCGAGCTTGCCGCCGACCGGACGGACGATCAGCGGCTGGATGATGCCGTGTTGGCGGATCGATTCGACGAGTTCGTCGAGCGGTGAGTCAACGAAGTGGGTGCGCGGTTGCAGCGGCGAGGGGACGACCTGGTCGTGGGGCACTTCGCGCACGCGTTTGACATCGGATCCGGCTTCGGCCTCGTTTTGCGCGGACGACGCGGACGCCCCGCCGCCGATCAACGCTCCCAATCCTTTTCCGAGTGCCTGCTTCGCCATGGGGAGGAGAACATAACGCGATCGCGTGGTGCCCTGCCAAGCGGATTTCACGTCTTCGGCGATTTTTCGGATCCGGATCCGGATCCTTCAGAGATCGAAAGCAATTGCGCGCAGGATGCCGTCTGACGCGCGCAACGAATCGATGAGCGCCTGCGGCGGTGTGGTGTCGGTTTCGATGACATTGATCGCACGGTGTTTGGCGGGATCGCGGCCCAGTGCCATGGTGGCGATGTTGATTCCAGTTTCCCCGAGGCGGGTGCCGATTCGCCCGACGATGCCCGGTCGATCGTCGTTTTCAACAAACAGGAAATGACAGTGGATGCTGGTTTCGACGTGATGTCCGGCGATGTGCGTCACGCGCGGCACGGTGCCGATCAGCGTGCCCGCCACCGTGCAGCCGCGGCCCGTCCCTGATGGTCGTGACCTCGATCCGGTCGGCCCATGGCGTCGCGAGGGTGGCCGATGATTCGCCGATGTCGATGCCGAGCGAGCGCGCCAATGCGGGCGCGTTGACCAGGTTGGCGGGTGGTTGATGGCCGGCGGATTCGAGAAATCCGGCAAGCACGGCGCGGGTGGGCAGTGCGGTGTGGATGGACGCGAGGCTGCCCGAATAGGCAACGCGCAGTGAATCGCATGGGAGCGGGCCGATGATGGAAACGAGTCGGCCGAGTGCTCGTGCGAGATCCAGGTACGGTTGCACCGCTTCCATCGCGCGGCGATCGAGGCTGGGCATGTTCACCGCGTTGCGGATCGAGCCGTCGATCAGGAAATCGCGCACCTGCGCTGCGATTTCGATGCCGACGTTTTCCTGCGCCTCGGCGGTTGACGCGCCGAGGTGAGGGGTGAACACGCAGCGGTCGCAGCCGAACCATGGGGATCCGGCGGGCGGGGGTTCGTTTTCGAACACGTCGAGCGCGATGCCGCCGAGATGCCCTTGATCGAGCAGGCGGCGCGCCGCGTTTTCATCGACCAGTCCGCCGCGAGCGCAGTTGACGACCAGCGCGCCGCGCCGCATCCGGAGAAGCCTGGCTTCGTCGAGGATGTGGTGGGTTTCGCGCGTGGACGGAAGATGCAGCGTCACGACATCCGCGCCATCGAGCGCTTCATTCGCACTGCCCGCGAGTGCGATCTTAAGCGACTGCGCGCGCGAGGCAGTCAGGAACGGATCGTAGGCGACGGCGTCCATGCCGAACGCGAGCGCGCGTTTGGCGAACTCGGTGCCGATGCGACCCATGCCGAGAATCGCGAGCCTTCTTCCGTGCAATTCGACGCCTTGGAATTTTTTGCGCTCCCACTTTCCGGCGGTCACCGACGCATGCGCCTGCGGGATGCGCCGGGCCAGCGACAGCATCAGCGCGAAGGCATGCTCCGCGGTCGAGATCGTGTTGCCGCCCGGTGTGTTCATCACCACGACGCCGTGCGCGGTCGCGGCATCCAGATCGATGTTGTCGACTCCCACGCCCGCGCGGCCGACCACTTTGAGCCGGGCCGCGGTCTCCAGCAGGTCGCGGGTCACCCGTGTTTCCGACCGCACGATCAGTCCGTCGAACGATCCGATGATTTTCATCAATGCCTCCGTCGCCAGGCCGGGGCGGACCTCGACTTCGACGCCTGCCGTGGCACGCAGCAAGTCCACGCCCGAATCGGAAATCGGATCGGCGACGAGGATGTGGAGCGGGCCGCTCATGACACGCGATCCTACCACGGATCCGCGGGCGCGCACAACGTTGAAGCACGACACGGCCGCCGATCACAGCGAGACAGTCTCTCCGATCGCGGGCAGGAGCAGCTCGACCTCCTGTGCGGCGAATTCGCGGATCGCCGCATCGCGGTCGATGCGGATCGGCGGAAAGGTGTCGTAGTGGACGCCGACCGCCCTGCGCACGCCGGACCATTTCGCCGCTAGCGCGGCATCGGCCGGGCCCATTGTGAAATGATCGCCGATGCAGAGCACCGCGACATCCGGGCGATGGCGCTGGCCGAGGAGTTGTTGGTCGGCATGCAGCGCGGTGTCGCCCGAGACATAGAGGCAGGTGCCGCCGGCGCGGATCACGAAGCCTCCCGGATTGCCGCCGTAGCTGCCATCCGGCAGAGAGGACGAATGGACCGCGTTGACGTAAGTGACGCGCCCGAATGGAAAATCCACACCGCCGCCATGGTTCAGCGGTTCCGCGTTCCCGATTCCTTTCGCGGCAAACCAGGTGACGATTTCAACATTCGACACCAGCGTTGCGCCCGTACGCTTGAGAATCGCCTCGGCGTCCGCGAGGTGGTCGGCATGACCGTGCGTGATGAGCACGTAGTCCGCGGCGATTGAATCCACGTCAATGTGCGCGGCGAGCGGATTGGGCGTGATGAACGGATCGAACAACAGGCGGGTGCCGCAGGGCGTTGTGACCGAAAAACACGCGTGACCGTAAAAAGTAAGCGAAATCATGAAAACGGGATAACCCGTGGCGGTAACTTCGGCAACCTCATTGCGCGCGCTCAGCGCGCACCGAGGGACGGATCCGCTGGAGCCGTTGATGCGAACGCGCGGGCGACGACCTCCGCCACGCGTCGGTGCACTCCCGGCGTGCCGAGCGTCGCGGTGATGTCCGCAAGTCTCCGGCGAAGGGCCTCGGCTTCGTGCGGTTGTTCGAGAAACCGGCGCAGCGACGCGGCAACGGTTTCCGGACGGGCCTTGTCCTGGATCCACTCCTCGACGACGTCATCCTGCGCGAGGATGTTCACGATGCCGATGTGCCGGATGTTCACGACTTGGCGGGCGACCGCGTAGGTGAGCGGGGCGACCCGGTACACGAGACAGTGCGGTAAGCCGAGAAACGCGGCTTCGAGCGTGGCGGTGCCGCTGGCGATCGCGGCACAGGCGGCGCGTTGCATCAACGAGTGGCTCGTGCCGGTGGCGACTTCCACCCAGCTCCCGGCCGATGCGGCATCGAGTTGGGCACGGATCTTGGTCGCGAGGGCGGGGGAGGCGGCCGGCGTCTCAAACCGCAGGTCGGATCGCCATTCGCGGAGCCGGCGCGCGGCATCGATCATCATGGGAAACAGCCGCTCGACCTCGCGCTCGCGACTGCCGGGAAA
This sequence comes from Verrucomicrobiota bacterium, assembly GCA_016871685.1. Taxonomy (GTDB): domain Bacteria; phylum Verrucomicrobiota; class Verrucomicrobiia; order Verrucomicrobiales; family Akkermansiaceae; genus Luteolibacter. The sequence goes on along the minus strand of VHCM01000019.1, from coordinate 11,106 downwards.
CAGGCCGACCAATTGCGGATCCCGCGCAAGTCGAGGGTCGCGGCACACGGCGAGTTCATCGATCAGCGGATGACCCGCAAAAGTCGTGGGAATGCCTGCTTCATCAAAGATCGGCCGCTCGAACGGGAACAGACAAATCATCGCATCGATGAGCCGCGCCATTTTCGGAATCCGTCGGCGGTTCCACGCCCAGACCTGTGGCGAGACATACCAGACGATGCGTGTTGCCGGGCTGGCGCGTTTCACCGCTTCGGCGAAGCGCAGGTTGAACCCGGGATAGTCGATCAGCACCAGCACGTCCGGTCGGAATGATCGCAGATTGGCCAGCATGCGGGCGAAGCGCCGGCGGAACCATCCGTAGCGCTTGAGCACCTCCCAGATCCCCATCACCGCGGCCTCATCGACCCAATCATCAACTCCCGGACCCGCGACAGCGGCCATCGCCGGTCCACCCGCGCCGCGAATCCGCAGTCCGGGCAACATCCGGCACAACTCGTCGAGCATGCCGGCACCGTGGGCATCCCCGCTGAGCTCGCCGGCCACCACGTACAGGCGTTTCTCCATAAACCTGAACCAACCTAACACCCGCGCCGATTCGCCTGCCACGAAAATCCGGCGCAGGCGAGTGGCCGGCATAGGAAATCGGTGTGTCTCGCGAGTTCCGCATTGATTTCAGCGGACAGGCCGCTTTGATTGCGTTTCCGCACATTCCCCATCCTGCCATGGCCTCCCCCCAATCGGAATCCCACTCGCCTCTGGCGGAAATCCCACAGGCTCCCGGTGCGTTCGAACAGTTCCTCGACCGCAACCAGAAATCCATCGCCGCGCTCGCCGTGCTGGTGGTTCTGGCCGCCATTGCGTTCGTGGTGATGCGCGGCATCAACGAGAGCAAGGAGACCGCCGCGGCCCATGCCTTGTTTATGGCCGATGACGCGGAAGCCCTGCAAAAAGTGGCCGACGATCACGCCGGCAGCCGCGCCGCCGGATCCGCCCTGCTCTTGCTCGCCGAACGCCAATGGAAGGATGGCGAAAAGGACAAATCGATCGAAACGCTGCGTGCCTTCCTTGCGGACCACCCGTCCCATCCGGCGCTCGGCACAGCCAGGGCAAGCCTCGGCTCGAAACTGATGGCACAGGGTTCCAACGACGCCGCTGCGGAGATCTTCCGCACCTTGGCCGAGGATCCGGCGCAGTCCTTCATCGCGCCGTTCGCATCGATCTCGCTCGGTGACATCGCCCGCGAAGGCGGCGACAAGTCGGCCGCAAGGGAGTATTACTCCAGCGCCAAGGCCGAAGAACAAACGGCCGGTGGCTTTTCCCAAGTGGCCACCGACCGCATCGCGATGCTCGATGCCGATCCGCCGGTTGCGGTCGATCCGCCGGCACCACCGGCACCCCAAGAGCCGACCGCGCCGACGGAACCGACCCCGGCATCCGCGAATGCGGCCGAGACCGGCACCGCATTACCGGCACCGGTGCCTGCCCCCGCTGCCGAAGAGTCGCGCTGATCCTCTCTGCGTCCCTTCCTTCATCCACTCACTCTCCATCGTTTCCCCGCTCCATGTTCAAGAAAGTCATCGGACAAGATCTCGCCGAGCCCGTTCGTCCCCACGTGCCGCTGGCCGACCCGCGCGCCGCGGACGCCGCAGCCAAACCCTCGCACTCGCCCTACGCGCCGGTTTCCGCGCCATCACCGGCCCGCCCGGGTGCATCCGCCACCCGCAACGTCTTGTCGTCGGATGTCGATATCAAGGGCACCGTGAAATTCACCAACGACCTCGTGGTCGATGGCAGCATCGAAGGCGAGATCGCATCGGATGGCAGCCTCACCATCGGGGAAAACGCGCGCATCAAGGCGCAAATCCGCACCACGACCGTCGCCGTCTATGGCAAGGTGATCGGCAACATTGTCGCTGCGGAACGCGTGGACCTCAAGTCGACCGCCGAAGTCATCGGCGACATCAAGGCGAAGACGCTCTCGATCGATGCCGGTGCGGTGTTCTCAGGCAAAGCCATCATCGGCACTCCCACTCAGTCGACGGCACCCGCTCCGTCACCGGCATCCAAAGCCACCACTCCACCACCGGCAGGGGCCGTCGCCACAGCCTCGGCACCATCACGACAAGGAACCCTTCCCGGGACGCAAGCCTGATCTGTCGCCACGCCCCAACCCGCACGTTGACCATTGCAGACCATGGCCGGTGAGCCCAAGCGCCATCGCATCCGTCTGGCCTGCCCGGAATGCGGTCATCGGCAGATGGAGCCCGCCTTGGTGGTCTCCACCCAGTGCCGTGCTTGCCGGGCCCACTACCAGGTCCGCAATGGCGTCGGCGTGCCGCGTCTCCGGCTTGCCGCCCGCGTGGCAACCGCCCCCGCCACCGCGGGCGATGCGACGCTTCGTGGCACGCCATCCCCGCGCAACGCCGATGCCGCGCGCAAACGGTTTTTCCTCTGGCGTCTCCTCTTTCCGTCACGCTCGCCCCGAGAAGTCCAGTGTTTCGCCTGCCCGCGGGTGTTCTCCGCGGTGGCCGACGCGCAGTCGAGCCAGTGCCCGAAATGCGGCAGCTACGTGAGCCTGCGCGATTATGACATCAGCGAGTCATGGAATCGCGGCATCGAGACGCGCGGCAACATCGTCGTGCGCAAAGGCGGCTCGCTCGGCAAGGTGGGGATCCGCTGTCACGATCTTGCGGTGCAGGGCCGCATCGCCGCCGACCTTGATTGCTCGGGCGCGATCGCGGTGCGTGCCGATGCGAAATTCACCGGCACCATCCGCTGTCGGCAACTGCGCGTCGAAAAAGGAACCCGTGTCGAATTCCTCCAACCCGTCCACGCGGATCACGTCGTCATCGAAGGCGACGTGCTTGGGCAGATCTTCTGCACCGGTCCGGTTGTGCTCGAAAAACGCGCATCGTTGAAAGGTCCGGTCCGCGCCACGTCGCTGGTGCTTCGCAAGGGTGCGCGCCACGATGGATGTGTCGAACCCTCACCCCGCCCGGAGAAACGGGTCCGCCTGTAGCGCCTCCCGGTGGCACAGGGACACGGGCCTTGCGGCACCGCCGACCCGGCATCATCGTTGCCGCACCCTCCAGACACCATGTCCGACCTCAAGCAGGAAATCCTCGACCTCAAGAACCGCCGCGGTGCGGTGATCCTCGCCCACAATTACCAGTCGGCCGACATCCAGGACGTGGCCGACCACGTCGGCGATTCACTCGGGCTCGCAAGGATCGCCAAAAACACCGATGCGCGCGTCATCGCCTTCTGCGGCGTGCACTTCATGGCGGAGACCGCGAAGATCGTCAACCCGGACAAAATCGTGGTGCTCCCCGACCGCGACGCCGGATGCTCGCTCGAACAATCGTGCCCGGCACCGCAACTCGAACAATTTCTCAAGGCCAACGCCGACCGGAATTATTATGTCGTCGCGTACATCAACTGCTCTGCCGCGGTCAAGGCGCTCAGTGACGTGATCTGCACGTCCGGCAACGCCGTGCGCATCGTCGAGCAGGCCCCTGCCGACCGGCCGATCCTCTTCGTGCCCGACGAAAACCTCGGTGCCTGGGTGATGGAACGCACCGGCCGACCGATGGATCTCTGGAAAGGCAGTTGCTACGTCCATGTCGAGTTCACCCGCGACTCGATTCAGCGCATCAAGGACGAACATCCCGGCGCGCTGGTGGTCGCACACCCGGAATGCACCCAGGCCGTTCGACTGCTCGCCGACGAGGTTTGCTCGACCGAGCAGATGGTTTCGTTCTGCAGGAACGCGCCCGTCAACGACATCATCGTCGTCACCGAAAGCGGCATGCTCCACCGCTTGCGCAAGGAGTGCCCGGGGAAGAACCTCATTACCGGGCCCACCGATCGCTGCGCCTGCGCCGACTGCCGCTACATGAAGATGAACACCCTCGCCAAACTGCGCGACTGCCTCGACAAGCTCGAGCCGCGCATCGAGATGGACGAGGAGCTCCGTCGACGTGCCGAAGCACCGCTGCTCCGCATGCTCGAGCAATCGGCGTGATTCCGCTGTGCTCGCCGCGAAGTCAGGTTGAAGATGATGCAGCGGCCGGATCTCCGGCGGGTCTGTTGTCGGAAGAGCTTCTCGGGAGGGTCGTGCCATCGATGCACCGTGATCAATCCGAACTATGGTGTTCTTTTGAACAAATCCAGACCAAACCGGCCGACAGTCGCGCGCGATGGGTTCCTTCATTTCCGCATCTCACGAACTCATCCGAACGGCCCGTTGCGTAAGCCGTCCGTGAGCGTCCGGGTGGGCGATTTGGCTTGACCTGGAGCTGGCGGTTGCGGAAGGTGGGGGTCTTGTGCCGCCTCGCTTGGCGTCACCTTTGCCGCCGCCGGAATACTCGCCGCGCAAAGGCCTCCAAGCCGGGAGATAGGCCGCATCCCGAACCTTCCCTGACTGTTTCCGCATGTTGAAGAGAATTTTTGGAAACCTGTTTTCCGATGACATCGGCATCGATCTCGGCACGGCCAACACGCTCATCAACGTCAAGGACCACGGCATCGTTCTGCGCGAACCGTCGGTGGTGGCGGTGAAGGCGGGCACCAACGAGGTGCTGGCTGTGGGCGACGACGCGAAGCGGATGCTCGGCCGCACGCCCGGAAACATCGTCGCGATCCGTCCGCTCAAGGACGGGGTCATCGCGGACTTCGAAGTCACCGAAGCGATGCTGCGCCATTTCATCCGCAAGGTGAACAAAGGCCGCCGCTCGAATCCGCGGGTCCTCATCGCCATTCCATCTGGCATCACCGAGGTCGAGCGCCGCGCCGTGCGCGAGTCGGCCGAGCAGGCGGGCGCACGCGAAGTGTACCTCATCGAGGAACCGATGGCGGCGGCGATCGGTGTCGGGCTGCCGGTGATGGACGCATCGGGCAACATGATCGTCGACATCGGCGGCGGCACCACCGAGGTGGCGCTCATCTCCCTCTCCGGCATCGTCTACGCGCGCAGCGTCCGCACCGCGGGCGACGAACTCGACGAGGCGATCATCCAGCACATGAAGCGCGAGTACAACCTGATGATCGGCGAGCGCACGTCGGAGGAGATCAAGATCCGCCTCGGCTCGGCCGCGCCGCTGCCGAAGGAGCTGACCATGGAAGTCAAGGGCCGCGACCTCGTCGCCGGCCTGCCCAAAACCATCACCATCACCTCGCAGGAGATCCGCGAGGCCATGTCCGACCCGCTCAACGCCATCGTCGATGCGGTGCGGACCACACTGGAACGATGCCCGCCCGAATTGGCCGCCGATCTGGTGGACCGCGGCATCGTCCTTGCCGGAGGCGGTGCCCTGCTCAAAGGGCTCGACCGCCTGTTGCGCGAGGAGACAGGCTTGCCGGTGCACATCGCCGAGGACCCGCTCAGCGCGGTCGCGGAAGGCACGGGAAAGGCGCTGCAGGAACTCGCGTTGCTCAAGCGGGTCACCAATTCGGACCGCTGATGTCCCGCAGCCCGTTCCCCGCAGATGAAGCCGCTCAACCTGCTTGCCCTGCTGCTGTTCATCGGTGGCGTCGTCTGGGCGCTCACCCGCAGCGAGCGCAGTGTGCGCGCGATCCAGCAGGCTTATCTTTCGGTGATGTCGCCGTTCATTCGCTCGGGTGCGGGCACTGATTCCGCCGCGCGTTTGTTCCTGCGCGAGACGCGGCATTCGCGCGAACTCGAGACCGAGCTGGCATTCCTGCGCCCCGAACTCGGCCGACTCGGGTTTTACGAACAACGCTGCCGCGAACTCGAGCAGGAGAACGCACAGTTGCGCGAGGCGCTCGACTTCAAGAAAAACTCGAAATTCGAGGTGATCGCCGCGCGGGTCACCCGCCGATACCCGTCGCCGCATTCGCAGACCGTCGAGATCGACGCCGGGACGCGCCGCGGTGTGCGGCCGCAGATGCCCGTGCTGTCGAGCGAAGGGCTGGTCGGCCGCATCGAGTCGGTGGCTCCCGACGGCGAGCATGCCTCGGTGCTGTTGCTCAGCGACGAGAAATGCCAGGTGCCCGCCTGGGTGCAGGGGTCTTCGGAAGAGGGCATCCTCACCGGCCAGCGCGGGTTTTCCGGCGATCCGATGTTGCGCTTGCGCTTTCTCACCACCCAAGCCGCGGTCCGCCCCGGTCAGCGTGTCTACACCAGCGGCCGCGGAGGCGTGTTCCCGGCCGATGTCTCTCTCGGAGAAATCCAATCCGTCGAAAAAGGCGCCCTGGATTCCGAAGCCCTTGTCCGTCCATCGGTGAATTTCCCGGACCTCGGCGCGGTATTCGTGGTGCTCTCAGCCGCCCAGAGTCCGAAGTGATCCGCTACATCGTCATCACACTCCTGCTGCTGCCCGCGGCGTCCGCCGTGCAGCAATTGCTGCCAGTGATCGGCCCGCTGCATGGAGCGAGGTTGTTGATCGTGCCGCTGGTCTTTCTCTGTTGCGCCGTGACCGTCGATCTGCCGGTGATGCTGTTGCTGGCGTTTTGTGCTGGTTTCCTGTGGGACGCGCAGGCGGTCGTGTTGCCGCCGATGGAGTCCGCGATGGCATCGGTCTCACTGCCGGAGTCGCTGCCGTTCGGTGCCTCGATGCCGCTCTTCGCGTTGAGCGGCGCGCTGATGCAGGGCGTCCAGCCGTTGTTCCGCCGGGGAAACTGGCGGATCTCGGCACTGCTCACCGGGGTGGTGCTCTTGGTTCATCTGGCGATGGAATTTGCCGTGCTGAGCTTCCTGCGCGGCGGATTCCACCTTCCGCGTGCGACCTTCCTGCAGATGACATCCAGCGCGGGGATCACGATGCTTCTTTCGCCGCTTTGCTTCGTTCTGCTCTTCCGCATCGCGGCAGCCTGCGACCACCCGCTTCATCCCGCCGCCGGCCGTCGGCGCACCCGCGTGAACTGATGATGTCGATGCCCGCCTACAGGATCCGCCTTTATGTGCTGACGGCCACCGTGCTCGTCGGCATGGGTGTGTTGCTCACGCGGCTCTACGAATTCCAGATCGAGCGGCGCACCGAATTCCTCGGCAAGGTACCCGGCAACCGCACCATCACCGTGCGCGAGCCCGGCATCCGCGGCGAAATCACCGACCGCAACGGCGTCGTCCTCGCGCGCAACCTGCGGAAATACGAAATCTCCTTCAACCTGGAGGAGATCCGCCAGGCATGGCTGCGGCACCACGCCGGTGATCCCGATGCCGCTCGCAAGTCGCGCGACATCGTCGCCATCCTCAAGGACGGACCCGACAGCGTGATTGCTCGCCTTCAGGAACTCGGCCTGGCTGCCGATTTCCGCGCGGGCGATCTGCGCACACACTATGTCACGCACGGCGGGCTCATTCCCTACAGCTACCGTCGTGACCTCGACTATGAGGATTTCGCCCGTGTGGCCGAGCGCAGCCTCGAGTTGCCGGGCGTTTACCTGACGATCCGCCCGCAGCGCGAGTATCCCTATGGCGCGCTCGCCAGCCATGTGCTCGGATACCTCAAGCAGTGGGAGAAGGGCGACGTGCCCGAGGACGCCACTCGCCGGTTCACCCATTACATCGGCGACGAGAGGGGCATCGCCGGCATTGAGTCGTCGATGGACGCGGTGCTGCGCGGACCCGAAGGCCGCAAGACGATCATCCGCGATGAGAAGGGGCGGGACATCCGCATGACCGATTACGTCAAGCCCGGGGTGGGCGCGCGGCTCGAGCTGACGATCGACGCGCGTCGGCAGTTGCTGCTGGAGAACGTGCTGCGCCGCACGGGTCGCGCCGCCGGTGTGGTGATGGACGCGCGCACCGGCGAGGTGCTGGCGATGGCGTCGGTGCCGGACTACGATCCGAACGCGTTCATCCCGAGCATCGATGAAGCGAAGTGGAAGGCGTACCGGTCGAACCGCAGGCTTTCGCCGTTCACCAATCGTGCGATCACCGCATTCACACCCGGATCGACGATGAAGGTGGCCGCGGCGGTGGCGGGCGCGCTCCAGGGCATGGGCACGCGCCGGTTCTCCTGCGACGGCTACGTCAGCTACGGCTCGCACCGGGTCGGGTGCTGGATCTGGAACCAGAGCAAGGGAAGCCACGGCCAGCTCGATGTCGCCCACGCGCTGCAGCATTCGTGCAATCCGTACTTCAACAAGCTCGCCAACGCGATCGGCTGGCGCGCGATGGTCGACGGCTGCGCGATGCTGGGATTCGGCCGCCGCACCGGCATCGAACTGCCCCGCGAGGATCCGGGGATCCTGCCCGGCAGTGCGTCATGGCGCCAATCCAATCCCGGAGCGATGATGTCGCCGGTGCAGACCGCGTTTCTCTCGATCGGCCAGGGCGACACCATGGCCACACCACTGCAGCTCTGCGCGCTCGCGGCTTGCGTCGCCAACGGCGGCGACTATCACCGGCCGCGCATCGTCCGCCGCGCCGTCGCGGAAAACGGCACCGTCCTGATCGAGGACAAGCCGCAGGTCACCGCCGATCTCGTCGAGGCGGGCATCCGGCCGGTCGTGTTCGAACAAATCCGCCGGGGCATGTGGCTGGCTGTGAACGAAGGCGGCGGCACCGGCGGCAAGGCACGCGTGCCGGGTGTCGAGGTGGCGGCGAAAACCGGGACCGCGCAAACCAGCGACGCCGGTCAGAAATCGAACAACTCGTGGATGATCAGCTTCGCACCGTACAAGTCTCCACGCTACGCCATCTGCGTGATGGTGCAGAATGCGGGATCGGGCGGCGGCGTTTGCGGACCACTGGTCCATCTGATCTACCGCGGCCTTTTCGCTCTCGACGAAGGACAGGGACTTCCCCTGCGTCCGCAGACGGAGTTCGCCGGCAACCTGAAGCGCATCGAGTCGGTCGAGCTGCCGCGCGACGTGCTCGCCGCCATCGAAGTCGGTCAACCCGACGCGGGCGAGACCGGCGAGGAGGTCGGCGAGCTGCGCTTTCCCCGCGCGCTTCCCGTCGACGAATCCGTGATGCCGGAGCCGACGCTCACGCCGGTTGTCGACGAAGAAGGCACGCTCATCCCGCGCGCCCGGCCGGTGGGCGAGCCCGCCGACGCCGCGCCGCGGCGCAGGGGCGGGTGAGCCCGCACGCACCATACCGGCAAGACCATTCCATCCCAACCAACCGAACCGATCGAATCCACGATTCCAACCCGAACCATCCCACCATCATGATCCAGCAACTCAAACGACTTCTCGGCATCGGCCGACCCGACCCGCTTCGCGGCAACACCATCATCGTCAACGTCGAGAAACTCGAGCGCCGGGTCGCGCTGCTCGAGGAAGGCGTGCTCGAAGAGTACTCGGTCGAACGCGAAGGCGACGACAACATCGTCGGCGGCATCTTCAAGGGCCGCGTCAAGAACATCGAGCACGGCCTTAAGGCGATGTTTGTCGACATCGGCATGGAGAAAAACGCGTTCCTCCATTTCTGGGACGCCTTGCCCGCCGCACTCGATGCCGGACTGGAGGAAATCCAACGCGCCTCCAAGGCAAAGAAACAGGTGAAGAAAATCACCTCCAAGGAGATCCCGGACATCTATCCGGTCGGCTCGGAAATCGTCATCCAGGTGACCAAGGGCGCGATCGGTACCAAGGGACCGCGCGTCACGACCAACATCTCGCTGGCCGGCCGCTACCTGGTGCTCATGCCCTACACCGAGCAGTTCGGAATTTCACGCAAGATCGAGGACCCCAAGGAGCGCGCGCGGCTGCGCAAGATTGTGCAGAAGCTCTCGGTGCCGGAAGGCATGGGCATCATCATGCGCACGGTCGCCCAAGGCACCCGCGCGCGCCACTTCGTGCGCGATCTCGCGATGCTGCTCGACCAATGGGAGGACATCGAGGCGCGCTGCGAGGCCAATCCGGCGCCGGCCTGCATCTTCCAGGAACCCGGACTCATCGAGCGCACCGCACGCGACTTCCTCACTGACGAGGTCAACCAGATCATCTGTGACGACGCGTCGACCACCGAGAGCATCCGCGAGATCGCGGGGAAAATCTCGCGGCGCGCGAAACGCCGGGTGCATCACATGGCGCCGTCGGCCCAGCCGATCTTCGAGCGCATCGGCGTGCAGAAGCAGATCGACGAGGCATTCTCGCGCCAGGTCTGGCTGCCCTGCGGCGGCTACATCGTCATCGACGAGACCGAGGCGCTCATCTCCATCGACGTGAATACCGGCCGCAACCGCGGTGCCAAGGATGTCGACAAGATGATCCTCCAGACCAACATCGAGGCGGCGCAGGAGGTCGCACGCCAGTTGCGTCTGCGCAACATCGGCGGACTCGTGGTGATCGACTTCATCGACATGCGCCACCGCAAGGATCAGCAGGCCGTTTACAAGGCGATCAAGGACCGTCTGAAGCGCGACAAGGCGAAGACGCAGGTGCTGCAGATTTCCGCGATCGGCCTGATGGAGATGACCCGCCAGCGGCTGCACGAGTCGTTGCGCGACACGATGTACGAGCCGTGTCCGTATTGCCAGGGCCGCGGTCGCGTGAAGTCGCCGATGACGATGTCCGTCGAGATCCAGCGCCGCCTCAACAGCGTGATCCAGAAACACCGCGACGGCGTCGGCGACCTGGTCGTCATCGTCAACAGCGATGTGCTCAACCGCTTCAAGACCGAGGATTCCGCGTTGTTGCTCGAACTCGAGCGCTCGCATTCGGGCCGTCTCGTGTTCCGTTCCGATCCGGCGCTCAACCGCGAGCGCTTCGCGATCATCGACGCCAAGACCGAAAAGGTGCTCGATCAGGGATGAACCTCCACCAGCCGACCGCGGCTTCGTTTTCATGACCAAGACCAAGATCATCTGCACGCTCGGGCCGACGACCGGCGACGAAGCGGTCATCGGCCGGTTGATCGATGCTGGTGCCGACGTGTTCCGCATCAACATGAGCCACGCGCGCCCGGATTGGGCGGAGGACGTGGTGGCCAAGGTGCGGCGCCAGGCGCGGCGCGCGGATGCGAACATCGCCGTGCTCTTCGATCTCACCGGTCCATCGATCCGCACCGGCGATCTGGAGGAGCCGTTCGTGATTGCAGAGGGAGACACGGTCGAATTCCGCAAGCAGGGTGCCGAGCCCGGAGTTCCGTATTCGACGACGGTCAATTACGACGGCCTGATGGACGATGTG
>VHCM01000018.1 GCA_016871685.1 Verrucomicrobiota bacterium | reverse complement strand
GTTCCGCGACCGCGCGCTCGAGCAGGACCTGCTGGCGCTGGCCCGCGAGGTGGGCATCGGCGCGCAGTTCGGCGGCAAGTACTTTGCGCTCGATGTGCGCGTGATCCGGTTGCCCCGCCACGGCGCGTCGTGCCCGGTGGGCGTCGGTGTGTCGTGCTCGGCCGACCGCCAGGCCAAGGCGAAGATCACGCGCGACGGGTTGTTCATCGAAAAGATGGAGAAGAACCCGGGACGCTTCATTCCCGAACGTTACCGCGACTGGAAATTCAAAGGCGTGCCGGTGGACCTCGATCTCGGCATGGAGGAGACGCTCAAGACCCTCGACAAGTATCCGGTGACCACCGCGCTCTCGCTCAGCGGCACGATCATCGTCGCTCGCGACAGCGCCCATGCGAAGCTGCGCGAGATCCTCGAGACCGAGGGCGAGCTGCCCGATTACTTCAAACGCCATCCCGTGTATTACGCCGGACCGGCGAAAACACCGGCCGGCATGGCCTCGGGCTCGTTCGGTCCGACCACGGCGGGCCGCATGGACGGCTACGTCGATCTGTTCCAGTCGCACGGCGGGTCGATGGTGATGCTGGCCAAGGGCAACCGCTCGAAGGCGGTCACCGAAGCCTGCCACAAACACGGCGGATTCTACCTCGGATCGGCCGGCGGTCCGGCGGCGCTGCTCGCCCAAGACCACATCCGCTCGCAGGAGGTCGTCGCGTTTCCCGAACTCGGCATGGAGGCCGTGTGGAAGATCACCGTGGAGAATTTCCCCGCGTTCATCCTCGTCGACAACAAAGGCAACGATTTCTTCACCAGCCTCAACACCTGTCCGGTGTGCACTTGAGGCACGCCGCGCCACCGCGCCGCCGCCATCCATGAACGAACGCCTCTCGCGCGACGAGCAATCGCGGTACTCGCGGCACCTGATGCTGCCGGAAGTCGGCGAGGGCGGTCAGCTGCGTCTGCGCCGCTCATCGGTGCTGCTCGTCGGTGCCGGCGCACTCGGATCCCCCGCGGCGCTTTATCTCGCCGCCGCCGGTGTCGGCCGCATCGGCATCGCCGATCCCGACACGGTCGACCTCTCGAACCTGCACCGGCAGATTCTCCACGGTTCGTCATGGGTCGGCCGATCCAAGCTCGACAGCGCGGCCGCGCGCCTGTGCGAAACCAACCCGCACGTCGCGATCGAGCCGCACCCGGTCCGCCTCACGCCCGACAACACGCTCGACCTCGTCGCGCGCTACGATGTGATCCTCGACGGCTCCGACAATTTTCCCACACGCTTTTTGGCCAACGACGCAGCGTTTTTCCTGCGCAAGCCGCTCGTCCACGGCGCGATCCATCGCTTCGAAGGCCAGTCCGCCGTCTTCGATCCGCACCGCGGCGGGCCCTGCTACCGATGTCTGCTGCCACGGCTTCCCGCCCCCGGAAGCGTGCCGTCCTGTGCGGAAGCCGGCGTGCTCGGCGTGCTGCCGGGCATCATCGGATCGATCGGCGCGATGGAGGTGATCAAGCTCCTGCTTGGCATCGGCACACCGCCACTTGGGAAACTCACGGTCTACGACGCACTCGCGAGCCGCTTCCGCAGCCTGGTCATCCAACGCGATCCGCAATGCGCTCTCTGCGGGGATCGCCCGAGAATCCACAGCATCGACAATCCGGAAACCCGCGCCAACGCGTGCTGTGCGGATGCCACAGGAGATCTGCCCTCCGTGACGATCGATGCCCTCGCGCGCCGCCTTGCCGCGGGATTCGACGGGGTGCTCGTCGATGTGCGCGAACCCGCGGAACATGCCGCCGCGCGCATCGTCGGCGCGACACTGGCTCCGCTCGCCACCCTCGCCGCACACATCGACAACTGGCCGAGGGATCGCGAGATCCTGGTACATTGCAAATCCGGCGCTCGCTCGGCCCGAGCCTGCCGACTCCTGCTTGATCACGGGTTTTCCCGCGTCCTCAATGTCGATGGCGGCATCGACGCTTGGATCGAGGCGGGGCACGCGGTGGAGTGCGCACCGACGGAGAAATCCGCAGTGACGCCGGAATGAAACGCCGGGAAAGCGCGGATCACGGGCGATCCCGCGCCATTCGCGCCTTGTCGCGGGTGTCTGCGGGTGCTTGGATCCGCGGTCGCATCCCATGGCCAGCAAAGACGTCACCGATCCCGCCCGCATGGAGAAAATCGTTTCCCTGTGCAAACGGCGGGGGTTCATCTTCCAGTCCGGCGAACTCTACGGCGGGCTCAACGGCGTGTGGGACTACGGTCCGCTCGGCGTCGAACTCAAGCGAAACCTCAAGGAACACTGGTGGCGCCGCACCGTGCAGGAACGCGATGATGTCCTGGGCATGGACGGCGCGATTCTCACCATGGAGCAGGTGCTCACGGCATCCGGTCATGTCGGTGGATTCAGCGATCCGATGGTGGATTGCAAAACTTGCAAAGGCCGCTTCCGCGCGGACAACCTCGAGGCGTCGCAATGCAAGGAGAAACCGAGCGTCTGCCCGGGACAGTCGCCGAAATGCGAACTCACTGAGCCGCGCCAGTTCAATCTGATGCTGCAGACGAACTTCGGCGCCACCGGCGAGCAAACCGCTTACCTGCGTCCCGAGACCGCGCAGTCGATTTTCGTGCAGTACCGCAATGTACTGGATTCAAGCCGGGTGAAACTGCCCTTCGGCATCGCGCAGATCGGCAAATCATTCCGCAACGAGATCAATCCGCGCAACTTCACCTTCCGCTCGCGCGAGTTCGAGCAGATGGAGGTCGAGTATTTCTGCCATCCGGACGACGGCCTGCGCCTCACCGACGAGTGGCTCGAGGCGCGGCTCGCGTTTTACGAGGAAATCGGCATTCCGCGCGACAAGCTGCATGTGCTCGACGTGCCCGACGGCGAGCGCGCGTTCTATTCGAAAAAAACCTACGACATCGAGTACGCGTTCCCGTTCGGCGTGCAGGAACTCGAAGGCGTGGCCTATCGCACCGATTACGACCTCGGCGTGCACCAGAAGGGCTCCGGCAAGCCGCTAGAATACTTCGATGAGGAAACCCGCGCGCGCTTTCTGCCACACGTCGTCGAGCCCTCCGCCGGCTGCGACCGCACCGTGCTCGCGCTCATCTGCGAGGCATTCGACGAGGAAACCGTCACCGACGACAAGGGCGCGCAAGAGGTCCGCACCGTGCTGCGATTCAAGCCGACAATGGCCCCGGTGAAGGTTGGCATCTTCCCTCTGCTTAAGAAGAATGCCGACCAGGTCCGCATCGCCCGCGACATTCAGAAGACGCTGCAGGCCTGGATGAATGTCTTCTACGACGACTCGGCCGCCGTCGGCCGCCGCTACCGCCGACAGGACGAGGTGGGCACGCCGTTCTGCATCACCGTGGACTTCGACACGCTCGGTGAAAACGGACCGGAGCTCCGCGATACCGTGACGGTCCGCCACCGCGATTCGATGGCGCAGGAACGCGTGCGGATCGACGCACTACTGCCCTGGCTGCTGGAGCGGGTCCGGTGAGGGGCGTTTTCGTTGTTTCGTTGATTGATCATGCCCGCCCGTATCTCTTGCTGACAAATCCGCCCGCAGCGGTTAGCCAACAGCCATGCGCACGCTCATCAAGCACGTCCTTCGCCGCGACACGCCCGGCGACGACCTGCACGTCGCCGGTTGGGTCCGCACCCGGCGGGACTCGAAGACGTTCTCGTTCCTCGAACTCAACGACGGCACTTGCCTGGCCAACCTGCAGGTCGTCGCCGACGCGGGCATCCCCGGTGCGGCCGATCTCGCGCGCATGACCACCGGCGCATCGGTCGAGGTGCGCGGTCGGCTCGTGCCGTCGCCCGCGTCCGGCCAGCAGTGGGAGCTGCAGGCCTCTTCGCTGCGCCTGCTCGGGTGCGCGCCCGACGATTATCCACTGCAGAAGAAGGGACACAGCACCGAATTCCTGCGCGGCATCGCCCATCTGCGCCCGCGCACCAATCTCTATGGTGCCGTGTTCCGCACGCGCAGCCGCATGGCCTATGCGATCCACCGGTTTTTCCAGGAGCGCGACTTCATCTACGTCCACACGCCGATCATCACCGCGAGCGACTGCGAGGGCGCGGGCGAGATGTTCCGCGTCACCACGCTGCCCGCCGACAAGGCGGCACGCGATGCCGAGGATTTCTTCGGCAAACGCGCGTTCCTCACCGTTTCGGGTCAGCTCGAGGGCGAGGCCTTCGCCTGTGCGCTTTCCAACATTTACACCTTCGGCCCGACGTTTCGCGCGGAAAACTCGAACACGTCACGCCACGCCGCCGAGTTCTGGATGATCGAGCCTGAAGTCGCCTTCTGCGATCTCGAAAGCGACATGGATCTCGCGGAATCGATGGTCCGTTTTCTTGTCACCGAGATGCTCGAACACCATGAGGGCGATCTCGAAGTGTTCGCGAAGTTCGTCGACAAGGAGCTGCGCGCGCGACTCGAATTCGTCGCCGGTCGGCCGTTCGAACGGATTCCCTACACCGAGGCCGTCCGGCTGGTGCAAGGAAGCGGCGTGAAATTCGAGTATCCCTGCGAATACGGACTCAACCTCCAGTCCGAGCACGAACGCTGGCTTACCGAAGTCCATTTCAAACAACCGGTCACGGTCTTCAATTATCCCAAGGAGATCAAACCGTTCTACATGCGCCTCAACGACGACGGCCGCACGGTGACCGCCATGGACGTGCTCGTGCCCGGTATCGGCGAGATCATCGGCGGCAGCCAGCGCGAGGAACGCCTCGACGTGCTGCTCGCCAATTTCGAGCACCACGGGCTCGATGCCGCGAATTACGGCTGGTACGCGGATCTGCGGAAATACGGCAGCGTGCCGCATGCGGGCTTCGGCCTCGGCTTCGAGCGCCTCCTCATGTTCGTCACCGGCATGGGCAACATCCGCGACGTCATCCCCTTCGCCCGCACCCCGGGACATTGTGAGTTTTGAAACCACGCGCACCGATGACCACCGATCCGTTTCTCCACGCCGCCATCGACGAAGCTCGCATCGGGATGGAAGAGGGCGGCATCCCGATCGGCAGCGTGATCGTCCACGGCGGACGCATTCTCGGTCGCGGCCACAACCGTAGGGTGCAACGCGGAAGTACGGTGCTGCATGGCGAAATGGATGCGCTCGAGAACGCGGGGAGGCTGACCGCTGCCATCTACCGCGAGTGCGTGCTCTACACGACGCTCTCTCCATGCGCGATGTGCAGTGGCGCGATCCTGCTGTACGGCATTCCGAAGGTGATCGTGGGGGAAAACCGCACGTTCATGGGTGAGGAGGACTTGCTGCGTTCGCGCGGCGTGCGGGTGGAGGTGGCCGACGACCCGCAGTGCGTCGAGATGATGCGGCGATTCATCGCGGAGCATCCGGACCTCTGGAACGAGGACATCGGCGAGTGAGGCCGGATCAAGGGGCCATCCGTGCGGAGTGGTCATGCTGCCTGACATCACGGCCAAGCCGGTGCCGTCCGCTCGTTGCGGACCATCACGATTGCTCGTCGGCGGTGGCCTTGATGTCGTCGAGGGCGGCGATGAAATCGCCCAGGATCTCCGCCGGGACCATGATCGTGTCACGGTTGCCGCCGACGTCTTCGGTGATCTTGACGACCATCCCGCGCGCGTTGCGCTTGAGGTCGAGGAAGAAGACCTTGCGGTCGGCCAGGATTTTTTCGGTATGCAACAGGTCGCTGTCCACAAGCACCTCCGGGTGGTTTTTTCCAAAAAGGATTGAAAAGATGCAGGGCTATCCGGTGTGGGGGTGTCAATGCGAAAGACGCATCGATCGTGAGAAATCGAGGGGAAATTCGAATCCGCTCCACTTCGTGCGGATCCCGGTGGCCATCGTCACCGCGGCTTAGCTGGTTTGATATGCCTTCAACATCCGTGACCCATCCCGGGCCACGGTGATTTCCAGCCATTGGGTGTGGGGAGGAAACAACTTGGGGAAGCGATCGGCCCACTCCGCCACAATGATACCATTGGCATCCAGGTATTCGTCCCACCCGAGGGCGAGAATCTCCTGCGGACTGTCCACCCGGTAAAAATCGAAGTGGAAGGCCGGAAGTCGCCCCCCGGGGTATTCATGCACGAGGCCGAAGGTCGGGCTGGTGACCTCGACCGGGGAGCCGAGGCCTTTCAAGAAACCGCGGGTCCAGTGGGTCTTACCTGCTCCGAGATCGCCCACCAGCGCGAAGACCGACCCAGCTGCCGCGGATCTGCCATGGCTTTGGCCCATGGCGCTCAATTCCTCCGGTGTCCGGGCGATTTCCTCCACAAAGCCAATGAATCATGGATCGGCCGCCACAGCATTCCAAATCCCGCACTTACATAGTGACAGACATTTTGTGTGGATTTTCCTTGGCGACTGGGCTTGGATGTGGAAGATGGGGTTGCATGAGACGCGCGCGTTGGCTGGCACCATGGAAGGACTCGCTGGAAAAACCCGCGATCTACCACT
Organism: Verrucomicrobiota bacterium; assembly: GCA_016871685.1. Classification (GTDB taxonomy): domain Bacteria; phylum Verrucomicrobiota; class Verrucomicrobiia; order Verrucomicrobiales; family Akkermansiaceae; genus Luteolibacter. The sequence goes on along the minus strand of VHCM01000018.1, from coordinate 21,067 downwards.
GCATCTCGCGGGTGGTGGATCGCCGCTTTGTGTTTGGCGAGGAGGAGCGCGAGAAATTCCGGGCGTTTCTGCGCCTCCAGGAACACTTTTCGGGCTGCCGGGTGCTGACGTACTGCGTGATGTCCAACCACTTCCACCTGCTGTTGGAAGTGCCGCCGATGCCCGAGGAGGGCGTTAGTGACGCGGAGCTGCTGCGGCGGCTCTCGGTCCTTTATGGGGAAGCGGTCGTGGTGGAGGTAGCCAAGGCACTCAAGGAGGCGCACGCGATGGGCAACGCCGCGCGCCTTGAGGAAATCCGTGGGCGCTACACCTACCGGATGCACGATTTGAGCGAGTTCATGAAGGCGCTGCTCATCCGGTTCACGCGCTGGTTCAACCGTCGGCACGACCGCAGCGGCACCTTGTGGGAGGAGCGCTTCAAAAGCGTGATCGTGGAAAGCGGGACGGCGGCGCGCACGATGGCGGCGTACATCGATCTCAATCCGGTCAGGGCGGGAATGGTGGAGGATGCGGCCGGATACCGATGGAGCGGCTACGGCGAGGCGGTGGGAGGAGGCGGGCGAGGCAATGGCAAAAGAGCGAGGGAAGGGCTGGTGCGCGCCTGCATGAGCCACCACGGAGCGGGTTTTGAGGCGGAGCGATGGAAAGAGGTGTCGAAGATCTACCGGTGCGCACTTGGCATCGGGCTGCAGCGGAGGGCGGGGCAGGCGCAGGCGGCAATGTTGCGGTCCAAAACGACCGGGAATCAGCCAAGGTTGGCGCAGAGGGTTGTAGAGCAAGACGAATCCGGGTCGGCGCTGCGTGAGCTTGGCATGGCGGCGATGCTGAGGCATCGGGTGAGGTATTTCACGGATGGGGCGGTGATTGGCAGCCGGGCGTTTGTGGACGAGGTGTTTATGAGTGCGCGGGATCGGTTTACGGCGCGGCGGCGCGATGGGGCGCGTCCGCTGCGGGGCCATGGTGAGGCGGCCGCCGGAGTGTTGTGGAGCATGCGTGCGTTGCGGCTGCGGGTGTGAACGAATGCTGTGGTATCCTGAAACAACGGGTGATCGGGCGACGGAGTGATGGGGTTGGAAGTTCGGAGTGGGGTGCTCGTGATGACCTGCATGGCACCTGAAGTAGGGCCCGAAGTGGCCATGGGCTGAATGCGAGGCAGACGAGTGGCGGATGAGCGAGGGATTCAAGGGTGTCGGCGAGGGTGTCGGCGGGCATAGGCCGCGGGCGGATCGGCAAAGTAACAGCCGTTTACCGGCAATGAATCAGCGTGAAGCACGTGCCAACGTCTCGAACGGACTGCCGATGGGTTGGTGGCAAGGAACTAAAACCCAACAAGTCCCTGAAATCCCTGAGATATTACCCTAGGGAACCCGGACCACACCATCGTAATCAGACATAGTGATCACATAGTGACAGACATTTTGTAATGGACATTTTGTAATGACAGACATTTTGTAATGGTGAGCACGAAAAACGCCGACCCGCGGGTGTGCGGAGTCGGCGTGTTGTGAGGGGGATGATGGGAAAGCGGTTGGCTCAGGGCAACAGATTGACCGCGCGCGACTGTTTGATTGCGTTGGTGATTTTGCGGTGGAGTTTTGCCGAGACGCCGGTGACGCGGCGTGGCAGGATCTTGCCAGTCTCGGACGTGAAGCGGCTGAGGAGTTCGGGATTGGTGCACACCACTTGATCGGCGGGGATATCGTGGCGGCGGCGCGGCATTTGCCGGTTCGCCTTGCGGAAATTGATGCGTCGCTGGACGGTTTTGGGCTCGGACATGGCGGGGATCAGCGGAGTTCGCGGTGGAGGGTGCGGCGCTTGAGGAATGGATTGAACTTCACCTTCTCAAGGCGGCCGGGAGTGCGCAGGCTTTTCTTGTTGCGGGTGGTGACGTAGCGCGACGTCGGTTTGCCCTCGGCCTTGGCCTCGGTGCATTCAAGGATGATGATCTCGCGTGGCATGGGAAAGAAATCGGGGGCGCGGATGATGGGTCAATCGTCGTCCTCGTCAAGCGAAACCGATTCGGAATCGTCATCCTCGGAGTAATTGCCACCACTGAAGCCGACTTCGTTGGAGGAGCGGAACCTCCGGTTTCCGTAGTCTTTTTCCCATTGAGCTTGGCATTCCACGGTGAGACGGGCGAAGGGGATGGCTTCGAGTCTGGCTTGGGGGATTTTCTTGTGGGAGATTTCGCAGATGCCATAACTTCCCGCCTGGATGCGGCGCAGCGCTTGTTCGATTTCGTAGAGGGCGTCCTGTTCCTTGGCGAGCACCGAGAGGGCGAAATCGCGGTCGTACGCATCGCTGCCGGCGTCCCCTTGGTGTTGACCGCTGCCCGAGGCTTCGGATCCCTCCGGTGCGTTGCGGATGGTGTCGCGCGAGATGCCGGACATGGAGTCGACGAGCGAGTCGCGCAGGTCGAGGAGTTTTTGACGTTGCTTTAGAATGAAGGCCGGGCTGTGGCTGCCGCCTTTGGGGGTTGGCGGGACTTTGGCAGTGGATGCTTCCGGTTTGCGGGCGACGGTTTTGGGTGTCGTGGCCTTGGCGGTGGTTTTTGCCTGTTTTGCCGGCGGTTTAGCAGGGGATTGTTTTTTCGAAACCGGAGGCTTGGTCGAGGCTTTTTTGGGCGGTAAAGGTTTCTTAGCGGCTGCTGCGATCGGTTTTTTCGCGCCGCCTTTTTTTGCGGCGGCTGTTTTTACTGCGGGTTTGGAGCCTTTGGTTGGAGCCGGGGGCCGGGCGACCGGTTTTTTCGCGGCTGGTTTTTTCGCCGCGGGTTTCGCGGCTGGATGCTTTGGTTTCGGCTTGGCGGCGGTTTTTTTCGCCGGGGTTGATTTGGCAGCGGGCTTGGCCTTGGGCTTCGCCGTTTTGGATTTCGGTTGAGGCTTGTGTTTTTTGGCGGCCATGGCGCGGGGAGGGGAAGAAATGGAAAGCGAATGATCGACCTTGGCGGTTTCCTGGGGGGGGCGGGGTGACTGGGCCGATGGAGCGCGGTGGGTTAGCCCTTGTTTCGCAATCCAGCAAGGCGAAAGTTCGCGATCCGCGAAAATCCCGGATGGCGGCCGGGCATGCGTGCGCTTGCAATGCCATGCCGACTTTTTATCGTGCGCCCCGCCATGCAATTGAGCGCCATTGTGGAAGCCATTCTCATCGCGTCACAGGATCCGCTCGAAGCGGAGGAGATCGCGCGGCTGGTCAGGTCGCGGGTAGCCGAAGCCGAGGACGTCGCGAGGCGTGAGATCGAGGATGGCCATGAGCCGGCGGCGCTGCCGGAGTGGCTTGTCGGGCTGGCGGCCACCGACGGTGCCCAAGTGATTGAAGCCATTTCCCGCTTGAACCAGGTGTATCTCGAGGAAGGGCGTGCCTTCACGCTGCTTGAGCGGCCGAAGGGATGGAAACTGTACACACGCGCGGAGTACGCCGATTTCGTCCGCCAGCTCTTTCCGGGGCGCAAGCCCGAGCGTCTGAGCGGGCCCGCGATGGAGACGTTGGCGATTGTCGCGTATCGTCAGCCGATCACCAAGGCCGCGATTGAGGCGGTGCGCGGCGTGAACTGCGACGGGATGATCCAGAAGTTGCTCGACCGCGATTTGATCCGGATTGGCGGGCGCGCCGAGCTGCCGGGTCGTCCGTTGCTTTATGAGACCACCGAGGTGTTTTTCGATCACTTCGGAATCCGTTCGATCGACGATCTGCCCAACGCCGTCGAGTTGCGCAAGATGAGTCTGCCCGAGCCCGTGGTGCCGGAGGCATCCGAGGTCGAGCAGCAGTTGGTGTTGAGCGCGCTGGGCAGTCCGGCCGCCGCCGCGGCATCCGGCGACGGCGAGTTGGCAGACCCGAACCCGGCCGAACCGTGAATCTCGACGACATCCGCCGGCGGATTGATGCGATCGACCGGGAGCTGCTCGGGTTGCTCAACCGCCGTGCCGACCTGGTTCATGAGGTTGGGTTGGTCAAGAAGCGCGACGGATTGCAGATCTACGCGCCCGACCGTGAGGAGTCGATGTTGCGTCGGCTGGTGGAAATGAATCGCGGGCGGCTTGATGAGAGGTCGATTCGCGCGATTTACCGCGAGATCATGTCCGCGGCATTGTCGCTGGAGGATCACTTGCGCATTGCCTGTCTCGGGCCGGAGGGTGCCTGGACGCATCAAGCCGCGCGGAAAAAATTCGGCAGCTCGGTCGAGTATCTGGCCTTGCCTGACGATGCCGATGTGTTCGACCACGTCGAACGTCGTGTCGCGGATTACGGTGTGGTGGCGGTTGAGCATTCCTCCGAGGGCACGATTGGCCGCACGCTTGACCTGTTCATTGACTCGCCACTGCGGATTTGCGCGCAAATCCTGCTGCGCATCGACCACTGTCTGGTGTCGGCTGTTCCGATGGAGCGCATTCGCACGGTGCATTCGCATCCGCAGGCGCTTGCCCAGTGTCGGAGCTGGCTGAGGATGCATTTGCCGCAAGTGGTCCTTGTCGAGTGCGCCTCCGCCGGCGAGGCGGCGCGGATTGCGCGCGAGCGTGCTGACGAAGGGGCGGCTGCCGTGGCCGGATCGGCCGCTGCAGCGCTGCATGGCCTCGAGGTGCATGCCTCATCGATTCAGGACCGGGCGATCAACACCACGCGGTTCCTGGTGATTGGTGAGAAGACCTGTCCGCCGACCGGGTGCGACCGCACCTCGCTGATTTTTGCGATCGACAATCGACCGGGGGCGTTGGCCCGTGCGTTGTCGGCCTTCGACCGGTTGCAGGTCAATTTGTCGCGGATCGAGTCGCGTCCGGCTCGTGAGCGCGACTGGGAGTACGTGTTTCACATCGATCTGGCCGGACACTGCGAGGATTCCGCCGTTGCCGAGGCGATTGATGCCCTGCGCGGGCAGGGTTCGATGGTCAAACTGCTCGGATCCTACGCCGATTCGGGCGAGTGACTTGACGTCACCCTGTCGGAGTCCGAGAATCCCGCCCCGCAGGCGGCTGTCCGCTGTTTTTCGCTTTTCCCCATTCCGCACCTGATTCAAGCCATGTCCCGTACCGCCCAGTTGACCATCGACGGCACCAGCATCGAGCTTCCCGCCATCGTCGGTTCGGAGGGCGAGCTGGGCATCGACATTGCCACGCTTCGTTCGAAGACCGGGGCGATCACATTGGATCCCGGGTATGGCAACACCGGTTCCTGCGAAAGCGCGATCACTTTCATCGACGGCGAGCAGGGGATCCTGCGCTATCGGGGATATGACATCGCCGAGCTTGCCGAGCGGAGTCATTTTCTCGAGACCTCGTATTTGGTGATTCATGGCGAACTGCCCGATGCCGTGGCGCTCGACGCCTTTTCCCGCCGGATTGCCGAGCATGCCGCGCTTGCTCCGTCCGCCCGCGGGCATTTCGAGAGTTTCCCGGCCGATGCGCACCCGATGGCGGTGCTCGGCGCGATGATTCACGCCGCCTCGACGCATCATCCGGAAATTCTTTCGCGCCGGATCGAGGACTTCGACACGCATGCCGCGCGGTTGATCGGCCAGACGGCGACGATTGCGGCTCTCGACCATCGTCGGTCCCAAGGCCTGCCGTGGATCGAGCCTGATCCGTCGCTGGGCTACATCGAGAATTTCCTGCGGATGATGTTTTCGCCCGACGGGCGCGAGGTGCGCCTGCCGTCTTCCGAGGTGGTGCGTGCGCTCGACGTCATTTTCGTGCTGCACGCCGATCACGAGCAGAACTGTTCGACATCGACCGTGCGCATGGTCGCGTCGAGTCGTGCCAGCCTCTATGCCTCCGCGGCGGCCGGGGTGAGTGCGCTCTGGGGTCCGCTTCACGGCGGCGCCAATCAGGCGGTGCTGGAGATGCTGACCGAGATCCACTCCGAGGGTGACGACGGCACCCGCTTCCTTGAGCAGGTGAAGAACAAGTCGGGCAACCGCCGCCTGATGGGTTTCGGCCATCGGGTGTACAAGAATTTCGATCCCCGGGCGCTCATCATCAAGCAGCAGTGCGACCTGGTGCTCGCCCGGTTGCACAAGGCGGATCCATTGCTCGACATCGCCAAGAAGCTCGAGGAAACCGCGCTGCACGACGATTATTTCGTTTCGCGGAAATTGTATCCGAATGTCGATTTCTATAGCGGCATCATCATGCGCGCGATCGGCATTCCCACCGAGATGTTCACCGTTCTGTTTGCCATCGGCCGCATGCCCGGCTGGATCGCCAACTACAAGGAGGTGATGGAGGACAAGCAGGGCAAGATCTCGCGCCCGCGACAGATTTACACCGGTGCCACCCGCCGGGCCTACGTCGCGCCCGACGAACGCGGCTGATCCACCGCGTCCCGCTTGCCATCCGGCGCATCCCGTTTACCTTGCGCCCGCAATGACCCTGCCCTCGTACCTTCAGCCCGCCGAGCGTGACCCGAAGCGCCTTCGTCGCACGGCTTGGATCCTCGTCGCCATCATGGTGGTTGGCGGTATCCTGGTGCTCAAGGCCTACGAAAACCGGGCGATTGATCGTGCCGACGACACCCGCCCGTCGGTGGTTCACCGCATCCGCAAGGAGCGCGACCTGCGGGTGCTGCGGCAGGATGGAAGCACCGCCGATTTGTTTGATCTGCGAGGCAAGGTCTGGGTGGTCCACGCGTTGAGTCTGCGGGACTCGGACGCCGCCCGGCGCAGTCTTGCCGTGATGCAACGGCTGGCCGCGAGCCATGCGGGCAACGAAGGCTTCCATCTGGTGACGTTGGTGATCGATCCGCCTGTCGATCCTGCCGGGGCCGCCGGGCGGCTTCGCGGGTTGGCGGAGGCCCAGGGCATGTGGCTGCCGCAGTGGTGGGTGGCGACCAACGAGGCGGCCACGCTGCACAAGTTCATCAAGAGCGAGCTGAAGTCGTCGCGGCATCCGCACGAGGAAGACGGACGCTGGGTGTACGACACTTCCGTGATGTTGATCGACCGCGCTGGCCATCTGCGTCGCGCGGTTGTGCCGCAGAAGCGGGGTGGTCCGCCTTACGTCGCCGTGTTCGATTTCGACCAGGCTGCGGAATGGGATGCCCGCGGTGTGAAGACGGGCACGGGACTCAGCAACGAGACCCAGCTTGAAGTGTTGTTGTCCGACACGATTGACATCCTGCTCGCCGAAACCCCGGATTTCCAATGAATCGCCGCACCACCATCACCCTCTTCTACACTGTCGTCGCCGTGCTGTGCCTCGGGATTCTCGCGGTGGCGTTTCATCTGCGCTCGAGACTGCCCGAGCCGGATCTCGCCACGATCGTCGCCGCCGGACGCGCCACGCCTCCGCATTGGTTTCCGATCACGCGCGATCTTGAGGCGGTCCGCCAGGACGGTGCGCGCGTGAGGCTTTCCGACCTCAGGGGAAAGGTGTGGATCGCCGCCGAGTTTTTCGCCGTCTGCCCGCACTGCGCCGTGCGCAACGGCGAAGAGTTGCGCAAGCTGTATGATGAGTTTCGCGATCATCCGGATTTCCACATCGTCTGCATCACGGTGGATCCGGAAAACGATGATCGCGCGCGCCTCGCGGATTACGCCACCGCGCTTGGAGCGAATGTGAGCGACTGGTGGTTTCTCAACGCGGGTGATGCCGCGGCCACCCATGCGTATCTCGAGCAGGAGTTGAAATTCTTCGGCGTGCGCGAGCGCAGTGATCCGCGAGACATCGAGGCGAACGGCCGCTACGCCCATGATCTCGGCTTCCTGCTGGTCGACCGCGGGTTCCGCGTGGTCGGCAAGTGGCCGCTCGCCGACGCCCGCTCCGACGAGGCGAAGCGGCTCGATCCCGGACTTTACGAGCGTCTGAAGACCGACCTTGTCGCACGTATCCGCACCGAACTTTCCTCAACCGAAACGCCCGCCCCATGAATCCCGGCCAGCAACCCGCATGGCTCGCGCGTCCGCCGCGCGAGCGACTCGCAAGAACGCTCGGCATCGCCGCATGGGTCGTCACCGCCGCAGTGCTTGCGCTCGTCGGGTTGATGCGCCAGGTGAGGATTCCGCTGCCCGCGGGGATCGACCTTTCGTTCCTTCCGCCGTTCCATGCGATCGTCAATGCGGCCGCGGCGATCGTGCTTGTCGCGGCGCTGGTGGCGGTGCGTCGCGGCCGGTTGGCGTTGCACCGCGGCCTGATGCTCACGGCGATGGCTCTCTCGGTGGTGTTCCTGCTTGGTTACGTCGCGTATCACTTCACCTCGGACGAAGTGCGCTTCGGCGATGCCGATCTCGACGGCACGGTGGATGCGGCGGAACTTGCGGCGGTGGGCCGCACGCGCGCGATCTATCTCGTCCTCTTGTTCTCGCACATCGTTCTCGCGGCGGTGAGCTTGCCGTTCATCCTGCTCACGTTCATCGCGGCGTTGACAAACCGCTTTGAAACGCATCGCCGTCTCGCACGCTGGGTGTTTCCGATGTGGCTTTATGTCGCCGCCACCGGACCGGTGTGTTATCTGATGTTGAGATCATACTATCCATGATTGTCAGACGTTACTCTACTTTGGTCATTTGATTGATTACCATCACGCGATCGCGGCTGCATGGAATGCAGCTGGATGCGAATTGGCGGTTGAATCGAACGTGGTTGGAAACGACATTTCCGCCCCGCCAGATGGACCCCATACCAGTCAGACTTCCCGAAGATCTTCAGAATCGCGTTGATTTCATCGCGCAGCAAATGTCGATTTCCCGATCCGCCGTCCTTCGTCTCGCGGTGCGCCATTGGCTTGATGCCGCCGGTGTCCAGGAGATGAATCCGATCAAGCGCCAGATGGAGCGCAAGCCCGGGAAAAAAGGATGAGCCGGGCGTGGTGCGGTTTCTCAACCGCCCAGCAGCCACGAGATGTGCGGCGTGTAGAGCGTCGGCTCGAGGAGAAACGAGTCGTGTCCTTTGTCGGAGTGAACGGTGATGTGCATCACGTCGGTGCGCGATTGCTGCAGCAGTGAGACCAGCTCCGCCTGTTCCTCCGGGTAGAAGCAGAAATCCGAATCGATGGAGAACACCAGCCACCGCTGGTTGTGGCTGCGGCAGCGCTCGAACAGTTCCGCAGCGCTTTGCGCATCGCCTTCGGACGCCGCGTCGTAGCGCGACCACAGGTCGATGATCCGCAGATAGGTGTTGGCATCGAAGCGGCTCACGAACTTCTTCCCCTGGTGCAGCATGTAGCTTTGAAACTTGTCGCGCACGCGGTACCAGGCGAGCACGTCGTCCGGCTGGATCACGTCGCGCCGCGCGCGACGCTCGATCGAGTCGAGGTGAACGAAGGTTTTGTGCGAGATCATCCGGGCCAATGCCAGGCCGTAGAGCGGCGCGAGTCCGCCGTAATAATCGCCTCCGTTGAAATGCGGGTCGTTCTCGATCGCGAGGATCTGTTCGAACAAGATCAGCCGGTTGAGCACCGTCGTCCTGTAGCCTGAGGCGATCGCAACGACGTTGCGGACGCGTTGCGGGTGGCGGGTGGCGAAGGTCAGCGCGAGCAGGCCGCCCACCGACGGGCCGACCACGGCGTGGAGTTGTCCGATGCCGAGATGGTCGAGCAAACGCGCCGAGAGTTCGACCTGGTCGGCCGCGGTCACCGCGGGAAAGCGCGATCCCCATGGCAGGCCGGTCGCGGGATCGGGTGAAGCCGGTCCGGTGCTACCGTAGCAGCCGCCGAGGTAGTTCGCGCAGATGATGAAGTGGCGGTCGGTGTCCAGCGCCTTGCCTGGCCCGATCATGGGGGTCCACCAGCCTTGGTACATTTCTCCGGTCCACAACGCGCAAACGCCGTCGATGGACGGATTGGTGCCCGCTGCATGGTGGGAACCCGACAAGGCATGAAACAGCAGCACGGCGTTGGTGCCATCGGCATTCAGTTCGCCCCAGGTCTCGTAGGCGAGCGTCGCTCCGGGCAGTGTGCCGCCCAGCCGCAGCGGCACCGGATTGGCTGGACTGCCTGTATGGAAGAAGCGGGTGCGGACCGTGCCGGGCATGGGGCGACCTTATGTGGCTTGGGGCTGACCCGCAAGACGGCGCTGGGATCTGGTGTCGGTTTCGATCATGGGCTTGGGATTTTCAGCGATTTTCAGTGTCGTCTTGACCCGGAGCCATCGAATCCGCAAGATGCAGGATGCAATCACGTCAAACCATGGAAATTCAGGGCACGGTTCGGGACATTCTGCGCAAAAAGGGCGACCAAGTCTGGACCGCCTCGCTCGAGCAGACCGTGTACGAGGCGGTGCGCCTGATGGGGGAGAAGGATATCGGAGCGCTGATCGTGTTGGATGCGAACGGCAGTGTGGTGGGCGTGGTTTCCGAACGCGACTACAGCCGCAAAGTGGTGTTGTGCGGTCGCACTTCGCGCGACACGCGGGTCGCTGAGATCCTTGGTCGGCCGCCGATCACGGTGCGGCAGGAGGATGGCATCGGCATCTGCATGCAGTTGATGACCCGCCACCGGATCCGCCATCTGCCGGTGGTCGACAACCACGGCGGTTTGGTCGGTCTGGTGTCGATCGGCGACCTGGTCAGTTGGGTGATGGAGGCCCAGGAGCACACGATCCTGCAGTTGCAGGGGTTCATCCACGGTGGTTATCCGGTATGATCGATGATCGATGAGCGGCTTCGCGTCGCCCTGCATCCAAGAAGTGATGGGTTTTCTGATCTTTTGTTTTGACGGACAGCGTGTCGCATCGTACGCGCGGATTCGTCCGTTCCGATGAAATGCCCGCGCTGCATCCAGCGAATCCACCGTGGGGCGGAGTCATGTCCTCATTGTGGATTTTTGATCGCTGATGCCGATCTTCGATATGGAGCGGGTCCGGTGCGGGTGCCTTCGCTTGATGACGAGGCCGGTGCCCTGGACCGCAGCGGGCACGCGGCGGTGCGTGCCGCGATGGCGCGCGTTCCCCGGCGGTTTCCGCAGTTGTTCGCGGCGGTGCACATCGGCCCGGTGGGTGCGGCCGCCGATCTGCGGCAGTTCGCTTTCTGGCTGATCAACCGTGCGGTGTTCGAGGACGTGCCCAAGGGCAGGAACAACGACGCCTGCGTGCTGCTGGTGCTGGATCCCAGGTCGCGCATGGCGACGATGGCGCACGGTTATCTGCTCGATGGGCGGTTGCGTGACGAAGACCTGTTCGAATGTCTCGCTCGCGCGCATGGATACTGGCTCGAAGGGCGGCATGCCGAGGGCATCGTCAAGGTGTGGAACCATCTCGAAGGCATTCTGGTCAGGCGCGGGCGTCAGGCGCGCCGCGCGATGGCTGGTCCACCCATGGAACAACCCAACGGCAGCACACCATCATGATGAAACGCCTGTTGGTCCTGTTGTTTGCCGGGTGGTTCGCGGCGTCTTTGTCCGTCTTTGCGGATCCCTCCGTATCCGCGACCGACGGCGGATTGCCGCCCGGGCTGCTCAAGGAATATCTCGGCAAGCGTCCATCGGTTCATTTGATCGACCCGCAACAATTGCTTGCCGAGCACCATCGCAACGAGTTTCTGCGCGTGCTCGACGCCCATGCGGCCGATTCGCAGGTGGACGTCCATGTTTATCTGCTCGCCGACGGCCAGTCTCCGCCTGGCGAAGCCGCCGTTGGCGAATTCATCGGCCGGGCATTCGCCGCGGATCCTCCATCGGTGCTTGTGTACTATGTTCTGGGTGCCCCCGAGCTGGCGCGGATGCATGTGAGCCCGCGGATCGGCCGAAGCGTCGCCCCTGGATTGCTTGCCGCGATGCTGAAAGGGTGCGTGGCTGTGGCATTGGAGCAAGAGCGCCCGAACCGGCAGTTGGAGGCTTTCATCGACATGCTCGTCGTGCGCGTTTGTTCGATGGAGCGCTTGCTCGATTCCGGCAAGGTCGCCGCCCCGGATGCCCTGGTGCCACGGAGCGAGGATGCCGCAACATCAAACCCGGAATGGGAGCAGATCGTGGCCGAAGCGAAGCGGCACGCGTTGTGGCTTGCCGAGCGTCCATGGCCGGTGTTTGCCGTGCTGGTCTCGCTTGGTGCAATCGTGCTGTTGTGGGTCAGCCGACGCCTGCTGTCGACGCACCTGTTTCCGCCGATTGAGGTGAGGCGGCGGCTTGGCGCGCCTCATGCGGCGGATGTCGGTGTGGTGATTGCGTTCTCGAATCCCAAGCTGCCGCCCGCGATGCAGCGTGAGGATCCGGGTGTGTGAGCAATCCGGCGTTCAGCACGTACCGAAGAGCGCGCGTGGATCGATATCGTTGCCGGTGTTGATCACCTGCCACTGGCGGTCGACGTTGAGGCGCACGGTCGCGAGGTGGCGCTGCGGCCATTGTTCGGGCGAGATCATCGAGAGCGCCCGACCGCTGCGGGTTTCGTAGAGGTGGTAGGTGCCGCCGACCACCGGCTCGAAGCGGATTTCCGATTCGTAGACGAGCTTGTTCCAGTTGAAGTGATCGACCGCGCGGAGGTATTCTTCGCGGATCTCGGTGAGCTTCTGTTGCAAGTCCCGCTCGACCTCGGAAATGCCGCGCGATTTGAACGAGGTGAGGTCGTTGGGAATGATCGGTGGGCTGAGCGTCGAGACCGGATAGGGCAGGAAGGCGCGAGAAGGTTGGGAATCCTGGGTTGGGCTGTCTGCCGACATTGGGTCTGCGGAATTCATGAGGCGGCGGATGGCCCATCCCTCGCCGAGTACCGCCAGCGGTGCAACAAAAAACCGGAAGCCCGAGTGGGGCTTCCGGTGAGGGGTGAGGGGTCACTGCCTTGACATGCCTTACATGCCTGGTTGGGTTTCCAGCTTGCTGCCTTCGGTTTGGACACGCGAGCCACCGGTGATCGGTTCGGGGTTGATCATCACGGGGTTGGCGCCCTCGCCCCAGACCGTGTCGCTTCCACGTTGGAGCAGGTTTTTGCCTCCGCCGAGTAGGGCAAGCTGGTTGGATCTCTGGACGGGAAGCGACTGCACCGAATTGTCGACGCGAAGAACGACGGCTTTCAGGTCGTACATGTCTGGATCGAACTTGCCATTCGAGAACGGGTAGGCGAGCGGAGCTGCCGCGACGGGGCGTGACGGATTTCCCGCGGTGCTGAATCCCTGTTCGCCGCCACCTTCGTTGTTCATGATGTAGCCAAAGCCAACCTCTCCACGGTCCAGCGCCTTTTGGGCCGTGTTGTAGACGTTGTCCGGCTTTTTGGTGTAGGTGGTTTTTGCATAGAACATGGTCTCCGATTGGCAGATCTCCGATGCAATCAGCTGGCGGAAATAGTCGTTGGAGCTGCGCGTGCCCAAGGGCAGGGTGGTCTCCGTGTTGAGGCGGACTTCCTCCGCAGTTGAGGAATCGGGGAATCGACCGTAGGAATTTTCGAATTCCAGAAGAGCGAATCCAATCTGACGGGCATTACTGATGGCCTCAGTCTGATCCGCCTTCTTGCGCTGGCGGATCACCATGGGGGCGGTGAGGCCGGCGAGGGCGGCGATGATGACGATGACGACAAGCAGCTCCACCAGGGTGAAGCCGCGCGGGTTACGGATGTTGGTTTTCATGGGATGGATGGATTGGGATGAATGGGATGACTCCCGGATGGATGAATCACAGAAGGGATCACCTCCTAGATTCGACAAAAGCTTAGCCTCCCCGGCGGGACCTACAAGGAGGAAAGGGCTGGGGACGGGAGTGTCTTTTTCTCAAGCCGCGGTGGTTCCCGCGAGGCCCGCCCGCAGCAGCAGTGGCTCGAGTTCGGGGTCGCGGCCCATGAAGCGGCGGTAGAGTTCGTCGACCGGCGCGGAATTTCCCTTGCTGAGGATGTGTTCGCGGAACCGGCGGCCGGATTCGGGGTGGAGCACGCCGTGGTCGCGGAAGCGGGTGAAGGCATCGGCGTCGAGCACCTCCGACCACTTGTACGAGTAGTAGCCTGCGGCGTAGCCGACCGGCCCTTGGAACAGGTGTATGAAGCGGCGCAGCATCGACGGCGCGCGCGTCTTGAGTGGCGCGACGTAGTCGGCGAGGATCTCGCGGTCGGCCTCGTCCAGATCGCGATCCCGCCATTTCGCCAGGTGGATGTGGAATTCCAGGTCGATGCGGGCGAGCGCGAGCTGGCGCATGAAGCCCATGCCGCTCTGATAGTTCCTCGCGGCAAGCATGCGGGCGTAGAGTTCCTCTGGAATGGGTTCGTCGGTTTCGTGGTGGCGTGCGAAAAAGTCGAGCGACCGGCGGTCCCAACAGAAATTCTCCATGAATTGCGACGGCAGTTCGACGAAGTCGCGCGGCACGTTCGTTCCCGCAAGCGACCTGACCGGCACGTCGCTGAGCAGGCCGTGCAGCAGGTGGCCGAACTCGTGGAAAATTGTCTCTGCCTCGCGATGGGTGAGCAGTGCGGCGCGGCCGTCGACTGGCGGGCTCATGTTGCCGATGATCAGCGCGAGATGGGGTTCGCCCGGCGCGCCGACGTGCAGCGAGTTCATCCACGCGCCGCCGCGTTTGGATTCGCGCGGGTGCCAGTCGGCATAGAACGATCCGAGGTGCCTGCCGGTGTCCTTGTCGTGGATTTCATAGAACGAGACTTCCGGGTGCCACACTTCGACAGCGTCGGCTGCGGTCGAGGGATCCGGTGCCGATCCGGCTGCTTGATGGACGGTTTCCCTGCGCGTGATGGTGATGCCGAAGAGCAGCGAGGAAATCTCGAACATGCCCGCCATGACTCCGTCGACCGGGAGGTACGGTCGCAGCGTCTCGTCATCGAAATCGTAATGTTCCCTGCGCTGGCGTTCCGACCAGTAGGCCACATCCCACGGCTGGAGATCGTCGGCGGGCACTCCGGTGGCTTGTGCCTTGTAGCTGACGAGCTGGTGGTAATCCGCCTCGAATGCCGGCTTCACCCGGCGGTGGAGGTCTTCGACAAACCCGAGGGCCGACCCGCCCGAGCCGGCCATGCGGCGCAGCAGGACGAGATCGGCGAAGTGGTCGTGTCCGAGCAGCGCCGCCTTCTCCGCGCGCAGCTCGAGGATGCGCCAGACGAGCGGCGTGTTGTCGTTCGATCCTTCGGCACCAACTTTGACCGAGGCTTCCCACACTTCGCGGCGCAGCGACTCGTCGTGCACGTGCTGGAGCACGGGATACATCGAGGGGAACTGCAAGGTGAACCGCCATCCGGGCCTGGCGTCGGTGGCGACGCCCTTCGCTTTGGCATTGGCCAGTGCGGCGGCCTTGGCGGAGTCCGGCAGACCGTCGATGCGGGCCTCGTCGCTGATCACGAGTTCCCATGCGTTGGTCGAGTCGAGCACGTGTTCGAGGTAGGCCTTGGTGAGCTTCGACAACTCCGACTCGATCCCGGCGATGCGCTGTTTTTGTTCTTCGGGCAAATCCGCGCCGGCTTGGCGGAAGTCGGCCAGGGTTTCCGCGACGAACCGTTTCCTCACACTGTCGAGACCGGCGGCCTCGTCGCTTTCGGCATAGGCCTTGAGCACCGACCAGAGTCGGCCGTTGAGCGGGATCGACGCGTGGAATTCCGCCACTTCCGGGAGCATCCGGTTGAGGGCGTCGCGCTGCGCGGGTGTGTCCGCCACCGAGTCGAGGTGCTGCAGCCGTCCCCAGCCGCGGTCGAGTTCCTCGGTCGCGCACTCGAGCGCGTGGAAGGTCGACTCGTAGGTGGCGGAATCCGGATTCTGTTCGCAAATGGCGTCGATGGCCGCCCGGGCGAGCTGCAGCGCGTGGCGGATGTCGGGTTCGACAACCTCGGGAACGAGGGTGGACCATCGGATGTGGAAATCGGGAGCGAGGAACGGGTGCATGGCTGGCGGATGTGATGTTTTTTGGGGGGCGCAGTGTTCCGCAGGACCGGGTGCGTGTCCAACCGAATGCGGTGTGCTTGCCAAGCGGTTGTCCTCGTCCTAGAAATGCGGTGAATTGAAGCCAACCAACTATCAACGATCGGTCCGCTCCGGTCGAATTTTCCGCGCGCCGGGAGACGAGCTGTCGCTGGGCCCGGTCGTGCGCATGCGCAAGACGTCGGTGTCCGGTGGTGATCGCAAAAGCCTCCGTCGCAGAGCTTCATCGCATGGTCGGAGCCGGCATCGCCGCGCCAAGCGCGACCGTGCGTTGCGCCGCAGGATCGTGATCACTTGGTCGGTGATGCTGGTGGTGGTCACGTTGGGAGTGGTCGGGTTTTTCGTAAGTTCCTGGATGCGCAGCACTCGTGAGTCCGGTCCGCGGAAGGCCGTTGCGCCGCCGAAGGCTGGTCGTGCGGGACCGGAGCGCATCGCTTCCAAATTCCCATCGCCTTCACCGGGAGTGGCGATTGCCTTGGTAGAGCAGGCGATGCGTGTGGAGGATGATGCGGGGATTGCCACTCACTTCCGCATCGGCACGACTCCGCGCGATCAAATGCTTGATTTCCTCCGGTCGTTCCGCGACGGGCATCCTGACAAATTTAAATGCCGTTGGTTGGGCAGCCTCGACGCGAACGGCTTGCTGATCGAAGGCGTGATGATCGTTGCGGATTTCAATCAGCGTTTGGCCCTGCTCACGCCTGACGATCAGGGAACCTGGCGGGTGGATTTTGATTCCCTGGCGAGAGTCTGCACTCCGGCTTGGCCGGAGATCCTCAAGGGCCCTGGGTTTCAAGAGGCAGTGGTGCGCGTGGTCTTATCGCCGGACAACTACTTTAACGGGCGCTTTCACGACGAAACGCAATGGATTTGTCTGGCGATGGCATCCGCGGATCAGGAAGTCCCGGTGTACGGGTATGTCGCGGTGAACACGCCGCAGGCCATCGCGCTGCAGCGGATCATGCTCCGGGTGTCGGCTCGCGGTTCGGCCGGTGCGCTGCCGCGCGCGGTGCTGCGGATCCGCCGACCGGAGGAGGCGGAATTGCTGCAGTTCGAGATCGTGCAAGTGCTTGCCGAGGACTGGATCCTCACCGATCGGCCGTTTGATGGGATCGTTGAGTGATTGGCAAGTCGTGCTCGAATGCTTGCCGGTGCATCGATGGACGCCTAGCTTCGCTGCATGAGCTTCCGATCCTTGCGACTCACGGGTCTTGCGTTGTTCGCCCTGATGTTGTGCCAGTGCGCGACGACGCCGCGTGGCAATCTGGGCGGTCCGACTGTCGAGGAGCGTGAGGCAAAGATCGCCTCGGAGCCCGACGGGGACTTCTACTATGGCAGGCGGTACTTTGTTGAAAAAACCCGCTTCTGGGGGTATCTGCGCGAACCGCGCAAGCCGTGGAGCACGGCCAAGCTGGTGATGATGCGCGAGGACCGTCTCAAAGCGCCCGATCGCCTGCCCGAAGACGGTCCGTCCGGTGCGCGTTACGCTTTCGACCACAACTTCGAGTACCGGATCCGCGGCCGATTTACCGGCCGCGAAGCCTACGATCCGAACAGCAATCAGATCCTGCCGGAGTTTCTGCTCACCGGCTACGAGTTGCTCGATCGGAATCCCGGATGGCTCTTCCGTCCCAGCGACCGCTATCACCGCCATCGCATCACGATGATGCCATGACCCGCGTCCGCACCGGCCTCACGAGGTGTAGGACGACTCGACGCGCTTGGCAACGTCACGATAGCCGTAATCGACTTCGTAAATCTGCTTGAAGCAATCGAGCGCCGCGGTCCGGTCGCCCATCTCCTCGTGGATCAGGCCTTTTTCAAAGAGGACCTCCTTCTTGACGTTGTCCATCGCGTGCAGGTCGGCCAGCGCGTCGGACAACTGCTTGATCGACAAGTCGAACATCCCCTTGGCCTTGAACGTGCGCCCGAGCAGGAGCAGCACTTTGGTGCGGATGTGCGGGTTTCGCGTGGCTTGCTGGAGATGCGGGATGGCCGAGCTGAAATCGCCGGCATGATAGAGCGCGCTGCCGAGTTCGAAGCGCAGTTGGGGATCGGTGGGATTCTGGTCGACCCGTCGCTGCGCTTCCTGCACCTGTTCGGCCCGGCGCTCCGAGCGCCGCGAGTCGAGTTGCGCCTGCAGCTCCTGGTTCGATGGATCGGCGGCGACCGCCGCCTCGAGTGACTTGAGTTCCGCCTCCATCGCACGGTCGTGCATGGCGGAGGCCTTGGTGGCGAGCGCGACGTCGCCGTTGCTGAGGGTGTGCGCCCACTGGTAGAACGTATGGGCGTGCTGCCAGTCCTCGAGCTGCTCGTACAATCCGGCGAGGTCCTTGACGGTCGCCAAATGATTCGGATCGGCATTGTACTTCTCGATCGTCCGGTCGCGGCGTTCCTCGAGCTGCTCACGGGTGAGACCGGTGCGCGACGCCTTCTCAAGCTCCTCGAATTGCGACGCATCGCGCATGAGGCTGCGCATGTCGGCGTTTTCGTCCCATCGTTGTTTCTGCATCGATGCGCGGGCGGCGGCATCCTTCGCGCCCTTGATCGCCGCGCCATCCGTCGGGTGGTGCTTGATGATGTCGTTGTACACTTCCGCCGCGGCCTGCGGCTGGTCGCGCTCGAGATAGAAGCCGGCCAGCTTGTGCATCAACTTCGCGTTCTCCGGCTTGCCGCGGCGGATGGTCTCCAACGCGAATGCCGCGGTCTCGAACATCCCGGATTTCACGCACAGATCGAACAGCAATTCGTTGACCTGATCGTTGAGTGGATCCTTCTCCAGCTCTTTTTCAATGAGCGCAAGCGTTGCCACCGGGTCTTTCTTCGCCTGCGACTGGAGCTTCATCACGCCCATGCCGCCGGCTTGGATGCCGAAGAGGCCGGACTTCTTCTTGGCACCACCGGTGAGTTGCAGCGCACACTTGCGCAGCAGTTTGCGGCCGTCGACGAATCCGGGACTTTCCGTCATCACGCTCTGCAGCAGGGTGATGGCGTATCCGTGGTTGGCCGACTGCACGGCGGTGAGCGCCTTGAGCCAGAGCGGCTTGAGATTGGCGGGCAGGTCTTTTTCGGTGATCTCGGACATGGCTGGGGAGTGTCGGCCGCGCCCGGGATGACCACTGCGGCCGCGGGGGAGGAACTTGGAGGTTGGACTCCGGGTTTGCAAGCGGCTTGAAGCCCGACACGATCCGCCCGGCGATTGCCGCGGTCGGAGATTCGGGGTTGCCGCCCGTCGGACGATCGACTATCACCCGTGGCGGCAAGCGGTCCGCCCTCTGATGAGCGGGCCGGTGCCCACCCCATCGCATGTCCCAACGCCCTCCCAACAAAGGACCCCGGCCATCCCGGGGCCGCCGCAACCGCTACGATCCGCCGCCCAAGCGCGCTGCCAAGGACGACGAAAACAAAGCGGTCGATGTCGAGGGAGAGATCTCAGCCGTGCTTGCCGGAACCATGTTCCGCGTCAAGCTCGCCAGCGGCCACGAGGTGCTCGCCCACATCTCCGGCAAGATGCGCAAGCGCTTCATCCGCCTGGTCGTCGGCGACCGCGTGCGCATGGAGATGTCGCCCTACGACCTGAGCAAGGCGCGCATCGTCTTCCGTCTCGGCTGAGGCCGGGCGAGGTGCGTTTCAGGCCTCCGACGCGGCTGTTTCACCGGGAACCGCCGTGGCGAGTCGGCGCTCGATGACGATGCTCCCCAGCAGGTGGTCCTGCCGGACAACGAACTGGTTGAGCTTCATCAGCTCGAGCAGCGCGAGGAACGTGACGATCACCTCGGCCTTGCCGGCCGCCTGTTCAAAGAGGTTCTCGAAACGCTGCGATTCACCCGGGCGGAAGACTTCCAGCAGGAGGTCGATCTTGTCGCTGACGGTGAAGCGGTCGTCGACGATGTCCCCGATCTCGTGGGTGGTCTCGAAGCGTCTGAGCACGTTCTGAAACGCGCGGATCAGCTCGAAGATCGAGACTTCGGCGAGCGGGGCCGCGGGCTCCTCCGGACGTTCTCCCGGATCCGGTTGGTGGGCGAAGCGTCCTTGTTGGTCGAGTTCGCGTTCCAGGAGAAATCCGGCGGCATCCTTGAATTTTTTGTATTCCACCAACTGGCGGATCAGCTCCCAGCGCGGGTCGTCCTCCTCCGCCTCCTCGTCTGGCGGTTGCTCGGTGCGCGGCAGCAGCGTGCGGCTTTTGAGATACATCAGGTTGGCCGCCATCACGATGAATTCGGAAGCCAGGTCGATGTTGAGCAGCCGGAACGTGTCGATGTACTCCAGATACTGCCGGGTGATCCGCTCGATGGAAATGGCGTGGATATCGACCTCGTCCTTGCGGATGAGGTGCAGCAACAAATCGAGCGGACCTTCGAAAATTTCAAGGCGCGCCCGGTAATCGGTGGATTCCACGCGCGCGTCGTAGGGCATTCGCAAGACCGGAGCGAGGGAATTTTGCTGGTATTCGCCGCGAATTCGTGGAATTCATCCTTGCGCTGAAATTTCACCGATCCCATGGAGGCCGAGCAGATCCAGAATTTCAACGAAAGGCTCAGTCAGTGGATCTCAAGCCAGGGATTCTGGTTCCAGGCCCGTTATTCGTTGTCTGGCCGCGGCATGACGGGCCAGGCGGCCTACCAACTGCTGCGCCTAGCGGCGCGTGTGTTCGCTTTTCTTCTGCTGGTCGGCATCGGGTTCTGGGTCTACTTGGTCAAGCGCACCGACTCTCCTGCGATGCGTGAGTCGATGCGTGTCGGCCTCGAGCAGGCCATTGGCGCGAACGAACTTGCCATCAACGGTCTTGCCCGTGTCCAGAGCCAGCTCGAAATTGCCAAGATCGGTGCCGAAGGCGGACCCGGCACATTTTTTGACACGCTCGAACTGCGCAACATCCGCTGCAGGATGGGACTGCTCGACGGACTCATCGGTGTGTGGGAGCCGGGCATCGTCTCGGTGGTGCGGCTCGACCTCGACCTGCGCGCCGGTGCCGATGACCCGGAGTCGGCCGCTGCGTTTGCCAACACGTTCTTCCATCAATCCGATGACCTGCGCATCGACACGATCGAGGTGAAGGATGCCACGATCCGTTGGGGGTTCTCCGAGCGCACCCGCGGTGGCGTCGAGTCGAGCGAACTGCGCATGACGCGCCTCGGCAATGGTTGGCGCATCCAACTGCGCGGAGGCAAATTCTCGCAAAACTGGCTCGGCGATCTCGGGATCGTCAACCTGGTGGCGGTCTGCGACCCCGACGGACTGCATCTGGAAGAGGCGGAATTTTCCCACGGCAGCGGCTCCGTCAATCTTGCCGGATTGCGGCTGTCGGCGGGTGA
>VHCM01000017.1 GCA_016871685.1 Verrucomicrobiota bacterium | reverse complement strand
CATGAACCTTCGTGCAATACGGCCGTTTTGTCGAGCCCGTAAATCGCGTGGGTTCACGTGGGAAACATCCACGGATCCAGCGGATTCACGTGTCCTCCTTGAATGGCGAAGCCAGGCGCTGGTCGATGCAGCGGGTGAGCCAGCCGACGAGTTGGTCCGCCTCGTCCGACTCGTTGCGCAACGAACTCAGCTCCATCCAGTCGAGGTGCGGTCGCGAGCGCGCCGCGGCGATGCGGTGGATCTCGAGGCGCGCCATGATCGCCTCGGTCTCGCGCGGATGGGCGTTGAGGATGTTCGCCGGCCGCGGCAGATCGTCGAGCGCCTCGGGGGTGAGCCCGAACGAGGTCACGCCCACGCCGAAAGTCGCGCTCAGCCGGCGCAGGCCGTCGGCCAGCGCCTCGTCGACAACCGGCGCGGCATAAATCAGCTCGCCGCCTTGGGTCCATTGCGAAACCGCCAGGGTCTGGAAGAAATCCTCGCGGAAGGTCTGCAGCGACGGCTGGATGCGCAGTCGCGCGGCATGCAGCCGGAATGGTGCGATGCCCAACCGCTGCTTGAATGCCAGCATCGGCTCGTCGAGCGCCATCGCCTCGTCGGGCGAGCCGCCGGTTTCCCAATCGACCAGCACCAGCTCCGGGTACTTCCACAGGTTGCCGATCGGCGCGTCGCGGCCAAAGGCCTTGCGGAAGGCGAAGGGAAAGCGGCCGTTGACCTCGAAATACCGCACGACCACCGACCGGAACTTGCGGATGCGCAGCATCGCGCCGTCCACCGCATCGGTGTCGGCCGCGTTGAGGTCCTCGAGCCGGCCTTGGGTGAGCGCGATGAGTTCCTGCGCACCGGACAACGCGGGCACCGGGTCGCTGCGCCGGTAGTAACCCTGACCTTTCTCAACCTTGGCGATCGGCGAGCCCGGATCGCACGACATGATTGAAAAGTGATACCTCAAGGAGGCATCGGAATAGTTGCCGGTGAGCTGCAGCCGCGTCAGCCGGATCAACTCGGTGCCTTTGATCGCATCATCCGGATTCGCCGGCAACAGCGCGGGCAGGATCTCGGACAACTGCTGGCGGAGGCTCATGAACAACAACGCGGAATGCGACATCCATCCAAGGGAGCGGCCTTCGTTTCATCAAGCATCAAAACGCCGGATTTCAAAATAAATCGCGTGTCGCAAATCCGCTTTTTTGAATTACCAGACGGGCCGGGCTTGCCGGATCGGCCGACGCGGCCTTTCATTTCGCATGATCATCAACACATCCGCTCCGGCACTGGCGTGTCTGCTTGCGGTGCTGCCCTGTGCCGCGGCCGATCCGGATCCGGCGAAACTCATCGAAGGTGCGCGCATGGCCGCGACCCTCACCCACCTCGACGACGGTCTGCGCGGCCAGCTCCGCCACGACGGCCGCAAGACGCCGGTCACGCTTTTCCTCAAGGGCCAGGACATCCAGTTCCAGTTTTCCGAGAACAACGGGCCGTGGCGGATCTTCCACATGCGCATCGGCGACGAGGCGTTCAATCTGTTCGAGATTGTCGATGGCAAGACGCGCGCGTTTCCTGCGGAAAAGATCGTCGAGCCGATCGCCGGCACCGACCTCACCTACGAGGATCTCGCGCTGCGCTTCCTCCATTGGCCGAACCCCAAGCTCGAGGGCCGGGAGGAAGTGGGAGGTCAGCCGTGCTGGAAAGTCCGCATCGACAAACCACGCGGACAAACCGGCCGGTACGAGGTGGTCTACGTCTGGGTGCACGAAAAGTTCGGCGCGTTCATGCGCGTGCGCGGGCACGACCCCAAGGGCCGCTTGCTCAAGGAGTTCCAAGTCGAGGACATCATGCGGGTGAATGACGATGTCTGGACGCTGCGCAAGATGCAGGTCGCCACGCACGACCCGCGGGACGGACGCCGCAGCTCGATCACCGACGTCGCGTTCGACTCGCCGAAAAAAGCCGGACCGCGCGGACTGCGCTGAGGAACAAGAAACAGGCGAACCGGAGAAACCCCCGATGAATCACCAAGCCACCTGTCACCAGCCGGACCAGGACTCACTGACCCGCCGTCGTTTCCTCGCCGGCACGCTTGGTGCTGCGGTCCCGCTCGCCGCATCATCTTCAACGGCGCAGGAGGCCGTTTTGACGCAAGCGCCCGCCCCGTCGCGCAGGATCCGCACGGGCTTTGTCGGGCTCGGCGGCCGCGGCTTGTGGATCGCGAAATTGTTTCTCGAACACGGCGGCTACGAAGCCTCCGCCGTGGCCGACTATTTTCCGGAAGTCGCGGCCGCCGGCGGCAGGGAACTCGGCGTGGATGCCGCGCGCTGTTTTTCCGGTTTGTCCGGATTCCGCAAGGTGATCGACAGCGGCATCGAGGCGATTGTTCTCGAAGTGCCGCCGTTCTTCCTGCCGGAGATGTGCGAAGCCGCGGTCGAGGCGGGCCTGCATGTGTTCATGGCCAAGCCGGTGGCCAGCGACGTGCCCGGTGCGCTGCGCGTCGAAGCCGCCGCCGCGCTGGCCACGCGGAAGAACCGCTGCTTCCTCGTCGACTACCAAGCACCCACCGAGCCGCACCACATCGAGATCGTCTCGCGCATCCGCGAAGGCGCGATCGGATCCATCGCCCATGTCGAATCGCGCGGCATCTGCGAGGGGTTCGGTGATCCGAAGGTCAGCCTTGAGGAGTCGCTCAAGGACCTGATCTGGGTGAACCACGTCGCGCTCGGCTGCGATTACATCGGCAACTTCGACATCCACGCCGTCGATCTCGCGGTGTGGGTGCTCGGCGAACGGCCGGTCGCGGCCATTGGCACCTCCGCGATCCGGCGCGCCGACCCGCACGGTGACAGCCGTGACGTCTGCGACGTCCTGTTCGAATACGCCAGCGGCGTGCCGCACCGCCACATCGGCATGGGCTTGCGCAACCGCAGCGCCAGCGATCTCTCGTGCGCCGTCTCCGGCACCGCCGGCAACGGGCGGATCGCGTATTTCGGAAAAACATTCCTCCACGGCGGATCCCGGCCCTACGCCGGTGGCGAGGTGACCAACTTGTACAAGACCGGCGCGCAGAGAAACATCACCACATTCCACCATGACATCGTCACGGAGCGCAGTGAGAATCCGACCGTGCGGCGCGCGATCGACGGTTGTCTCGCCTGCATCCTCGGCCGCGAGGCGGCGGCACGCAAGACACGCCTCACCATGGAGCAGTTGCTCGCGGAAAACACCGCGCTCACCTTGGACCTTTCCTGGCTGAAGGCATGAGCACGGCCGCGATCATTAGCGCGGCCATCGCCGCCGCCACTGCCACGGTGTGCGCCGCTTCCGCGCGGCCGCTGCATGCCATGGACACCTGCACCAAGGTGCGCTACCCGAAGTCGGAAGTCCATTCGCCGGAACAACAGCTCGATTGGTTGCGCACACGTGGATACGCCGGCATCGCGTGGACCGCGGACGAACCGGCCGAAGTCGCGCGGGTCGCCGACGTCGCGGCGCAACGCGGCGTGCCGGTGTCGGCCATCTACCTGTCCGCGACCCTCGAACGCGACGGATTGAAGGCGGATCCGCGTTTCGAGGCGATCGCCGACGCGCTCGCAAGTCACGGCACCCTGCTGTGGATCCACATCGTCTCAAAGGACTTCGCTCCATCCGATGCCGCAGGCGACGCGATCGCTATCCCCGGACTGCGCCGACTCGCGGACATCGCGGCCGCGCGCGGATTGAAACTCGCGATCTATCCACACCACAAGGACTGGACCGAGCGCACCAGCGACGCGATCCGCCTCGCGAATGCGATCGACCATCCGTCGCTCGGTGTCGGCTTCAACCTCTGTCATGCATTGATGGCCGGTGAGGAAGCGCGGATTGCCGAACTGCTCGAACAGGCCGGCAAGCGGTTGTTTTCGGTCACGCTCAACGGCGCGGATGCCGGCGCGTCAGGCACGTCGTGGCGGCGCTTGATCCAGCCGATCGGCCGCGGTTCTTTCGAATTGCGCGGGCTGCTTGCGATCCTCAATCGAATCGGTTTTCAAGCACCGGTGTTCCAGCAGGGATACGGCATCGGCATGCCGCCTGAGGAGTTGCTCGAGTCGTCGATGCGCGAGTGGCGCGCCATCGTCGGCGATCCGCCTCCATCCGCCCGCTGAAGTCTCGCTCAGCGCTTGGCCTTGGGCGTTCCAAGGAACGTGGTGATCTCGGCGAACGTGCGGGTGTTGAGCACGTCCTGCCTGCGCAGCCATCCCTTGCGTGCGAGGCGCACACCGATCCCGAGGTAGTGGATGCCGCCGGTCGAGTGGGCGTCCGGGTTGATCGAGCACAGCACGCCTTTGTCACGCGCGCGTTTCCACCAGCGCCAGTCCATGTCGAGGCGTTGCGGATTGCAGTTCAGCTCGATCACCGTGCGGGTCTCGGCCGCGCAATCGATGATCCTCGCGTGGTCGACCGCGTAGCCGTCGCGCTTGAGCAGCAGGCGTCCGGTGAGGTGGCCGATCATCGTGACGTGTTCGTTCTCCATCGCGCGGCAGATGCGGCGGGTCATGGTTTTTTCGTCCAGGGTGAATGCGGTGTGCACGGACGCGACGCAATAGTCGAGGCGGGCGAGCGTGTCGTCGACAAAGTCGATGGTTCCGTCCCTGAGGATATCCACCTCGCTGCCGGCCAGCAGTTGAAAGCCCTCGAACCCGCGGTTGAGCCTGCGGATCTCGCCGATCTGCGCGGCGAGGCGTTCTTCGTCGAGCCCGTTCGCCACGGTCAGCGACTTCGAGTGGTCGGCGATGCCCAGGTATTGCAAGCCGAGTTCGATCGCCTCGGCGGCCATCTCTTCGAGCGTGTGCACGCCGTCCGAAGCGGTGGTGTGGTTGTGGAACGTGCCGCGCAACTCGGCGAGTTCGACCAAGCGCGGCAGCGGGCGTTGCGCGGCCTCCTCGATCTCCCCCCGGTTCTCACGCAGCTCGGGTTCGATGAAGTGCAATCCGAGCGCACGGTAGATGTCGGCCTCGTCATGAACCTCCGGCAACTCGTCGGTCGCGCTGCGTTTTCCGCTTGCGGTGAACCCGTACTCGTTGAGCGACAGACCGCGCTTGAGGGCCAGCGAGCGCAGCGCGACGTTGTGCTCTTTCGATCCGGTGAAGTACTGCAGCGCGAATGGAAATTCCGCGTTCGACACCGCGCGCAGGTCGCACTGGACGCCGTCTTCGGTGCGCACCGATGCCTTGGTCGCGCCACAGGCGATCACGCTGTGCACCTGCGGCAGTTTGGTGAAAGCGAGACACACGTCGGCCGGCGCCTTGGTCGCGACGAGGAAGTCGAGGTCGTGCACGGTCTCCTTGGCTCGGCGGAATGATCCGGCCACCGCCGAGCGGCCCACCGCCGGATGCGCCTGCAACGCGTCGAGGAGTTTGCCGACGAGCGTGCTCACGTCGCCGAGCAGGCGGAGCCCCGCCGACGATTCGTGCAGGGTGATCGCCTCGAGCAGGTGATGCTGGGTTTTCGCGCCGAAGCCCGCGAGCCCGGCGACTTTGCCGGCTTCGCAGGCGGCCTTGAGGTCGGCCACCGATCCGACGCCCAGCTCGCGGTGCAGCACTTTCACTTTCTTCGGACCGAGTCCCTGCAAGTCGAACAACCCGAACAACCCGTCGGGAAATTCCGCCTTCAGCTCATCGTAGAATTTCAACGATCCGGTCGTAGCCAGCTCGTGCAGCTTGTCGCGCAGCGCCTCGCCGATCCCCTTGATGCCCTCGAGTTCACCGCGGGCGGCAAGCGCGACGATCGAATCATCAAACCCGCGGACGATTTCCGCGCCATGCCGGTAGGCGCGCACCTTGAACGGATTCTCGTCCTTCATCTCGAGGAGCAACGCGATCTCCTCAAGCACCTCGGCCATCCGCTCGCGGGTCACCGGCTCAGATCGTTTTGATACAGCAGCTTGAATCCGCTCTGATGCAGCACTGCCACGGCGAACTCATAGTCCTCGACGCGCATCGCGATCAGCGAGTGGCCGTTGGGCGATGGGATCAGGCTATAGGCGAAATCCACATTGGTCTCGGCGATCATCAGGCTGTCGAGGCACTGCAACAGGCCGGGCCCGGATTCGCGCAAGGCGACCACCACCAGCTCGCAACTCGCGTGGGCGATGCCTTTTTCGATGAACAATTGCTCGGTGGTCTCCGGATCGGAGACGACCAGCCGCGCGATCGTCACGTCGCGCGAGTCCTGCACGCTCAGCCCGATCACTTCGACGCCGCTGACGCGCAACAGCTTCACCAGCGAGGCGAGCGCGCCGGGACGGTTCGGCAGCATCACGGAGAATTGCCTGACCGGTTCGCCGTGTTCGATGATGTGGTCGGTCTCCATGGAGGTGGGGGTAGGGGAAATCCCGGCAAAGGTGATTTTCGCGCCGACATGATGCATGAATCGCACGGTCAATTCAATCCCGAATCGACGTGGATCTCCGGATTTCCCGGCGCATCGCGAAATCAAGCGGGCGGATCGGCGGATCCGGGGTCGATCCCGTCGAGACGTCGCGCGATTTCCTCCGCGAGCGATCCCAGCCGTTCGAGTGAATCGGGCGCACCGCCTGCCGGGTCGAACCGGATCCGCTGATGCAGCGCGCAGGCGTCGTCGACGACCGCCGTGCCGGGCAGGACGGCGCTCAATCCGCCGAGCCAGCGCGCGTAGGGCAGTCCGGCCGGGCGGATCCCGAGATGGGGCGTCGCCAGCCGTTCGAGGTCATGCAGCGGGGTGCGCACGACGGGATGCTGCGGCGCATGGCGACCGGGTTCGTCCGGCATGCGTCGGCGCGACTGCCACAGGCGGCGCGCGATCCAGCCGGTGAATGCCAGGCCGAGCAGTGTGATGGCGACCACCACCGGCACGCGGTGTTCCGGCCGATGACGCCAGAGAAAGAAATCCTCGCGCATTCGTTTGAGCGAGTCGTTGAAGCGTTGCGCGAACGTCGTCTTCGGTGTCGCGCCAGCCAGCCAGTCGGGCGGCGTCGGATCGAAATCAAGCCAGCGTCCGTCGGCGGCATTCCAGACGCGACACCAGGCATGACCATGACTGCGGCGGATCACGAATCCACCGCGCCGCGGGTCGTGCTCGGCCACGGCGAATCCCGTCGCGTAGCGCGCGGGCACGCCGAGTTCGCGCAGCAGCAACGTCGCCGCCGTGGCAAAGTACTCGCAATGACCGGCGCGATCGCGCGTGAGAAAGCGGGTGATCGCGGTGCCGCCCGCCGCGCCGTGCGGGCGATGGCGGATCGCGAGGTCCTGCGAGTACTTGAACGATCCGAGAAACCAGCGGCGCATCACGTCGAGTTGCCGGTGCAGCGGGTCGCGCGCATCGAGCCCGATTTCCTTGAGGATCGCACGCGCGGTTTTCCGCTCGGCCAGCGGCATCCGCAGGTCTTCGCCGGGAATCGGCGGTGATTCGGGGTTGGTGTCGCCTTTCCACACGACGAGTCCGTCGATCACCGGATCCTTGGGAAACACGCGCACGGTGCCGAAGCTGTTGCGCTCGATGCCGTCGAGTTCGAATCCGCCCACCGCCGCGACATCGCCCGGCAACGGCAGCGGGGTTTCCGCAGCGACGGTGCCGCGCAGGCGGAATGCGGGCATCGTCGAGGGCGAGGGGATGCGCTGCGGCTCGCCGACCGCACCCGATGCGCGTTGCTCCCAGTCGTGACGGCTTTCGACGATCCAGTACGGGTCGCCGTCGATCACCCGCGTGTCGAGGTCCTTGAAGTCGCTGACGGCTTGGCGCTGGTTCTGCCACTGTCTGCCACTAAAGGTGTTGAAGGTGCCGGTGCGCAGCAGCCGCGGGATCGCCGATCCGGGTTCGGGACGGATCCGCCAGAGCAGTTCGGGATTCGGCGCGAGCTTTCCGGTCACGCCGATCAACGTCGGATTGAGGTTGGGATCAAACCCGCGGGTGGTCGCACCGGTTTGCCGACCCAACCACTCGCCGACATCGCGCACCACGGTGTCGCCCTGCCAGCCGGCGATGCCGATCAGCACCATCATCGGCACGAGCCATCGGCTGCGCGCCGCGCCCTGCGACGCCAGATGCCAGCCAGCGAGCAAGACCACCCCCGCAAGGAATGCGACGCTGTCGGCTCGCGGACCCACCGATGCCGCAACGAGGCAGCAGGGGATCATCAGGTTTCCAACATCCAACCACCGGGTTTCGCCGGTCCTGCCGAAGCGCTGTCGGCGCTCGCGCTCGCGTCCGGCGACCAACGAAAACGCGTCGAGGGGCAGGGGACCACGCAGCCCGTACGACTGGACGAATTGCACGGGCATCATCAACAGCGGCATCCATGAAAGCAGCAACGGCAGCGCGCGATGACGCGCCCCGTCGAGCCAGATCAGCACCGCGGCACCCAACAACGCCGTGATCGACACCCGCCACGCGCGCGACA
The DNA here is from genome assembly GCA_016871685.1 of Verrucomicrobiota bacterium. Lineage (GTDB taxonomy): Bacteria > Verrucomicrobiota > Verrucomicrobiia > Verrucomicrobiales > Akkermansiaceae > Luteolibacter. Next base: position 19,344 of record VHCM01000017.1, on the reverse strand, counting down.
CATCGGCTTCGTCAAAGTCCCATCGCCAGCAGATCACGCGCGCCGCACCCGCCAACACCGCCGCCGCCGCGCCCATCCACAGCCGACCGGTCATCGCACCCCAGAACAACAGGGCGGCGGCGATCAGCAACGCGGGAGGCGGACGATGTGCCATCATCAGAGCAGGCAGGGTGGGGGATTCTGTCATCGCATCCGGCATGAAACAAGCAGGGCTGCATGGCTCTTTTATTGAGAAGGGGTGGTACGGGCACCTTGCCCGTACTGATCTGCAATGGATCCGCGCGGAGTTTCAAGGAGCGTTGGCGTCCCTACTTCGGCCGGTGCGCTTCGCAGGACATGCCTGCCCAGATTGATTCACTTCAAGAGTGGGCGTGACGCCCACGCGTCTTGAAAGAAAGCAGGCCCCGGTCGGGGGAGACCAGCACTCTCTTGATCATTTTTGGTGTTGGAGCGCTTGTAGGGCGGTGTGGCAGCGGGTAGGTATCTGGCATCCAGCGATTTCCATGCCTAAGGTGTACATCAAGACTTATGGATGCCAGATGAACGAGCGCGACTCGGAGCAAGTCGCGAGAATGTTCACCGAAGGCGGCTACACGCTGACCGCGAATGAGCAGGAGGCTGACGCGGTACTCGTGAATACCTGTTCCGTGCGCGATCAAGCGGAGCAGAAGGCGCTCGGGAAAATGGTGAACGTCATCGCGGTGGGCCGCGATCGCAGGCATGTCGTGTACGGTTTCATGGGCTGCATGGCCCAGTCGCGTGGCGAAGAATTGTTCCGAACGGTGCCCGGGCTGGATCTGGTCGTGGGAACCCAGAAGTATCACAAAGTCTTCGAGTATGTGGACGGGATCCTGCGGCGCAGGATGGAGGTGCGGATGGACGAGCCTTTGCTCTCGCTTCGGGGCGATACGGTATGCGACATCGCGGAGGAGGAGGGCTCGCAGAATACGATTCGCGACCATCTTGGACGCAGGCACCAGGCGACGGCGTTCGTTTCGATCATGCAGGGTTGCAACATGCGTTGTTCGTTCTGCATTGTGCCGGACACGCGTGGCAGGGAGCGTTCGCGTCCGATTGCTGAAATTGTGCTGGAGGTGAAGCGTCTTGCGGAGTTGGGTGTGCGCGAAGTCACGTTGCTTGGCCAGATCGTGAATCTCTACGGGCGCACCGAGTTTCCGCGTGTGGGAGGCAAGTCGCCCTTCGTGCAGTTGCTGGACGCGGTGCACGAGATCGACGGGATCGAGAGGATTCGCTTCACTTCCCCGCATCCGATCGGCTATCGCGACGATCTGATTGAGGCATTCGAACGTCTGCCGAAGTTGTGCTCGCACATCCACTTCCCGATGCAAAGTGGATCGGACCGGGTCCTGCAAGCGATGCGGAGGCCTTATCGAAACGCGAAATTCATCGAAATCTGCGAAAAAATGAAGGCGGCGCGTCCTGAATTGGCGATCACCACCGACATCATCGTCGGATTTCCTGGTGAAACCGAGTGCGATTTCCAGGCGACGGTCGACACGGTCGAGCGGCTGGCTTTCGACAACGCTTTCGTCTTCCGTTACTCGAAGCGTCGCAAGACTCCTGCCGCTGAAATGGACGGTCAAATCGATGAGGCGGAAAAGGAGAGCCGCAACCAGCGGTTGCTCGCCGTGGTCGACCGCATCGCCCGTGTGAAAAACGAAGCCTTGGTCGGTAGCGCCCGTCAGGTGCTGTGCGAGGGACCTTCCAGGACGAACGCCGCGCGCCTGTCGGGCCGCACTTCGCAGAACAAGATCGTGATTTTCGACGGTGACCCCGATCGGCTCACCGGTCGTCTGCTGGATATCCGCATCGAGCAATCCACCGGATTCACCCTCTACGGCACGGCGTGCCTCGACGGTTGAATCCGGTTCCGATTGTGCTGGCCAAGCGGGCGCTTGCCGGCATTCTTTGGATCTATCCCCTTGATGGCATGCCGCGTGTCTCGATTTATCCCCCGGGAGAAATCTCTGTCCGTTATCGGTTCGGCACCGAGCGCGAGGTGATCTGGATCGGCCGGGATCGTCACAATGACATCGTGATTGATCGTGTGGCGGTTTCCTCCAGACATGCGGCTCTGCGGCGTGTGGAAGACGGGTATGAGCTGATCGATGCGGGTTCGACCAACGGTCTGTTGATCGATGGTTCGCGCCGCAGCGTGGTCGCTCTCGAGGCCGGAATGCGTGTGATGATCGGTGATGTCGCGATCGAGTTGGAGACCGACGAGGCAGAGCCTGCGGCGGGGTTGCGGCAGGAGGCGCATGATGCGGGGCATGCGCGTGCATCCCACCGGGTGAGGCCTCAAGTGGTTCCATCCGCCGCCGGTGCGGATGCCGGGCTCGGCTTGTTGGTCTGGCTGCTGGCTGCCGCAGTGTTTTTCGCCGGTATGGCGGTGCGGTTTCAATCCGACACCGGCCGCTCCTGGATTGAGGCGGTGCGTTCGCGTTTCTGATCCGCCTCTATCCGTCGAGCATGTCGCGTGTGACTTGATAATCCGCCCCGCAGCGAGGGCATTGGATCCGGATTGCCTCAGCCCCTTGGAAGAGATCGTCGGGGCGGTCGCGCCAGCCGCCGAGAACAGGGAGGATCCGTTCGAGTGTGCAGCCGCAATCAAACCGGAACCGTCGGGTCTCGAGTCGGCTGGTTTCTTCCGTTGATTCGAGAAGCGCGACGGCATCGTTGTCCAGGGCATCGAGCCATGCCAGATCGCAGTCCGGTTGGGCGGCCACCAGGGCGAAGTGTTCATCAGGCAAGCGAAAAGCGCGGGCCGGGCGCTGTTCGGATTGTCTGTAAAACTGTTGGATCCAGCCGACCGGATCCTTGCCATCGACCTCGACGGTGGAGGTGCGGGGCTCTGCCAGATTCGGCGCGGTTGTTTGCGAGTAGAAGAAATTGCGGTCGGGTTCGCGCACGTCGTGGGTGAAGATCCGCCCGGTGATGGACTCCTTGAGCGAACTGCCGGTGACGAAGAGGTTGAGACGCGGAGCGCGGAGGTTGACGGTCCACGCGATGGTTTCGTGCCAGGGTCTGGCGGTGAGGTGCAGCGCCATCATGGCGAGCGTGTCCTTGAGCATTTGATCGAGATCGGGAGCGTGCCGGATGTGGTGGCGCATCAAGTGCAGGTAGTAGTCCGTGTAGAGGGGCGTGAATTGCCCGCGCAGGAGGAGCGCGTTGCGGTGGCGCACGAAGACCGACTCGATCACGCTGTGTTCGGCAACGGATTCCATGGCTTTGCGCACGTTGATGACGGAGCGTCGGTGGTCCGCCGTTCGAGCGGATGGCCGTGGCGTTGGCGACCTGCGGTTTGATCCGGCTGGATCGGCCCGCATGCGGCCGGGGGCCGGGTTTCAAGCACCGGGAAGCTCGATGAATCCCTCGAGTTTGCGGATGCGGGTGGGGTGGCGCATCTTGCGCAGCGCCTTGGCCTCGATTTGGCGGATGCGTTCGCGGGTGACTTGGAACTGGCGGCCGACCTCCTCCAGGGTGCGGCTGTAGCCGTCCTTGAGCCCGAAGCGTTGTTCGAGCACCTCGCGTTCGCGTTCGGTGAGGGTGTCGAGCACGTCCTTGATCTTGTCCTTGAGCATCGAGAATCCGGCCTCCTCCATCGGGTTGTCGGCCGCTTTGTCCTCAATGAAATCGCCGAACGACGTGTCGTCGGAATCGCCGACCGGTGCTTGGAGCGAGATTGGCTGCTGCGCCATCTTGAGCACGGCGCGCACGCGTTCCACGGGCAGGTGGATTTCCTCGGCGATTTCCTCGGGTGAGGGTTCCCGGCCGTATTCCTGGACGAGTTGCTTCTGGACGCGCATCAGCTTGTTGATGGTCTCGATCATGTGCACCGGAATGCGGATCGTGCGCGCCTGATCGGCGATCGACCGGGTGATCGCTTGGCGGATCCACCAGGTGGCGTAAGTTGAGAACTTGTAGCCGCGGCGGTATTCGAATTTCTCGACCGCCTTCATCAGGCCCATGTTGCCCTCCTGGATGAGATCGAGGAATGACAGGCCGCGGTTGGTGTATTTCTTGGCGATGGAGATGACGAGGCGGAGGTTGGCCTCGACCATTTCGGTTTTCGCCTTGAGCGCTTCCTTGAGCCAGTGGCGCAGGTCTTTGTTGGCCTTCTTGAAGGTGCCGGTGGTCTGCCACGAGCGCTGCTGCAGTTCGCGCATCTTGGTGATGAACTCCTTGTCCTTGGCGTCGGCTTGAAGGCGGCGCTGGTATTTCCAGAACTTGAGCATGGTTTCCTCGACCTGGTCGCAGAAGTCCTCGATGATTTTCTGTTTGAAATAGAAGCGGGTGTAGACGCGGTTGAGTGTCTGCAGGTTCTTCTCGAACTCCTCCTCGAGTTTTTTGCGGCCGCGCGGGTTCTTGGCGGCGAGCCGGCGGAAGATCCCGTCGTTTTCCTGATGGAGCTGCTTGAGCTGGTCGCAAAGCTTGGGCAGTCCCTTCATGTAGCGCTCGCGCGACTCGATCTTCTTGTCGAGGATCACGCGGTCGAAGCGCTCCTTGCCCTTGATGAGTTTATCGGCGAGGTCGAGATAGCTTTCCGTGACGAAACCGAAGTGGTGGAGGTGTCTGGCGACTTCGATTTCGGCGTCCTCGATGCGTTTGGAGATTTCGACTTCCTGCTCGCGGGTGAGGAGCGGGACCTGGCCCATCTGCTTGAGGTACATCCGGACCGGATCGTCGAGGATGTCGAGTTTCTGCTCGGTCTTGAGTTCCTCTTCATCGTCGCCGTCCTCATCGCGCTTCTTGTCCTTGTAGCGATCGACCTCCGACGCGTCGATGATTTCGAACTCCATGTTGCGGAGCCGCTCCATGATCGCCTCGACGTCCTCAGGGTCGACCAAGTCGTTGGGTAGGACGTCGTTGATGTCGTCGTAAGTGAGATATTCCTGTTCCTTGGCGAGCTTGATGAGTTCCCGGATTTTCTCCTGGATTTCCGGAGTGTCGATCCGTCGCTTGGCGTTGGTGCCGCCTTTGGCGGATTTCGCATTCGCCTGGGGGACTGCGGTCGTCTTCTTGTCGCCCCCCGTCGCTTTCGCCGGAGCCGGGGTCGCTTTGCCGGATTTTGCGTCAGCTTTTTGATTTGTGGCAGCGGGTTTGCCCTGGGTCTTGGCCCGGGCTGGTTTTGCGTTGGCGACGGGCTTGGCGGGAGTGGTTTTCGCCGACGGTTGGGCTTTGCCCTTTGATCTGGGCTTGCTGTCGGGCTGCCGGACGGGTTTGCCGGACTTAGCGGTTTGCGGAGTGGCTGGCTTCTTGGCCGGTGTGGGTAGGCTGCCGGTGGGTTTTTTGGCCGCTGGTTTGGCGATCGGTTTCGGGGTCGGCTTGCTCGTCGGTTTGGCAGCGGTTTTGGCCTTGGATATGGCAGGCTTGACCGATTTGGCCTTGGCTGCGGTAGACTTGACCGATTTGGCCGCGGTGGGGCGCGCGGGTTTGGCGGCGCGCGCGGCGTTTTTGGCGGGCGGCTTGGCAGCGGCGCTTTTGGTCTTGGGGGCCGCCTTGCGGCTAGCTGGGACGCTCTTTGAGGAAGTCGCCTTGGATTTGGACTTCGGGGATTTGCGGGGATGGGATGACATGCGACGGGTGCGGTGATGGAACGACATGGGTGCAATTCACCCATTCCGGGGGCACCAAGGAAATCCGTGGTGCGCGCGGAATCAAAAGGTGGCGATTGCAGGCGTCAAGCCATTTTCCGCTGGAATCAGCGGTCTTTGCTGAAGCGAGTGCCGACTGACCGGGCATCATTGGAATTCCGGTTTCCTCCGGATCGGATCGGGTCTAGGATATTGCCGACATGATCACCATCACCTCCCGAGCGAGTGTTGAGCTTGTGGCATTGTTGTCTGCGAAATCCGATTCGCCGGATTGCGGACTGCGTCTGGCGGTGCGTCGTGGCGGCTGTGCCGGTTGGCAATATGAAATGAAGGTCGCCAGGCCACAGGAAGGCGATCTGGTGGTTGAATCCACAGGCGCGCGGGTGATTGTCGCTGCGGACAGTCTTGATCGGCTGGATGGCTGTGAGATCGACTACAGCGACGAACTGAGCGACGCCGGGTTCAAGGTGCGCAATCCGAACGCGTCCCGATCCTGCGGGTGTGGCACTTCATTTGAGGCGGCGGATGAGCCTGCCGGTCTGCATGCGGTGGCTGATGGTGAGGCTTGCGGCGGAGGCTGAAGCGAGGCATCGATTCCGGCGTGCCGAAATTCACTGATGACTCCGCGCCGCGTCGCCCCGCCTGGTTCTGGTGGTTTCTGGCCAATGTGCTGGCCCTGTGTTTTGCGATGGCGAGTTGGCTGGTCTGTTTGGATGTGTTTGGTCGTCCCGAAGTGCCGCGTCACTACGAGGCGTTGCGCATGATCGGGCGCATTCCTGAATTGCGGCGGTTTGCGCCGGGGGATGCTCCGGCGGGTGGGGCGCTCGATGCGCGCGGGCTGCATGCGAAATTTGCCGCGCTTACCGACGAGGAGACCCGAATGTTGCGCGCGAGATGGTTGCGCGACTTCATCACGAATTTCCGTGACCCTGCGGGCACGGTGTTCGTCGACGGCGAGTTTGCGATCGAGCGGGTCCGGCCCTTGACGGGTGATGATTTCATTTCGAGCGGAATCCTCATCGGCGCGCGCGCGATGGTGAAGCCCGACGAGTTCACATCCGCCGCGCCGTATCCGGTGGAGATGGAGTTGTTTCTGCCTGCGGAGGGTTCGCGGATCTCCAGCCTGTTCGCATCGGGTGACAAGCTGGTGCTGGCCAAGGGGCATGAACTGCCGGTGGTGATCGGCGCATGGCGTCGAAAAGAGCAAGGGGCGACATCGATTCACGTTCAAGTCGTGCCGTTGGCATATGCCATCCGCGGCCAAGGCGGGCGAGAGGCCGTGCGGTTGTCCCCGCCGGGAGCGCTGCGACCGGAGAAGCTGCTTCCGGACACCTGCGGTGATTGATGCGGGGCGGAGGCAGCGCCGACGCACGCGATCAGACCTTCGCTTCCATGCCGCTCTCCGGATGGATGGTCGCGAACCCGAGCTCTTCAGAATCCTCCTTGCGGATGACGTTGACGCGGTCGCCTGCCTTGACGTCGCCGCGCAGCAAAGCCTCGGCGAGCGGGTCTTCGAGAAAGCGCTCGACCGCCCTGCGCATGGGCCGCGCGCCGTAGGAAGGATCGAAACCCTTCTCCGAAAGGAAGTCGCGCGCTTCGGCGGCGAGTGTGAGGTGGATGTTCTTCTCCTTGAGGCGGGTGACCAGCTTGTCGACTTCCAGATCGACGATGCGGTTGAGGTCCGCCTTTTCGAGCATGTGGAATACCACCAACTCATCGAGCCGGTTGAGGAACTCCGGCTTGAAGTGTCGTTTGGCCTCTTCGAGGATTTTCTCCTTCATGCCCTCGAAGTCGGCGCGGTCCTCGTTCATCGCGTTGAAGCCGAGCGACGTCTGGCGCTTGATTTCCGAGGCGCCGACGTTGGAGGTCATGATGATGATCGTGTTGCGGAAATCGATCTTGCGGCCCAGTGAATCGGTGACGGTGCCCTCCTCGAGGATCTGGAGCAGCAGGTTCATCACATCGGGGTGGGCTTTCTCGACCTCGTCGAAAAGAACCACCGAATACGGGCGGCGGCGCACCGCCTCGGAGAGTTGTCCGCCCTCCTCGTAGCCGACGTATCCCGGCGGCGAGCCGATGAGCCTGCTGGAGGTGAACTTCTCCATGTATTCCGACATGTCGATCTGGATGAGCGCTTCCGGGTCGCCGAACATGAATTCGGCGAGGTTGCGCGCGAGGTAGGTCTTGCCGATGCCGGTAGGGCCGAGGAATAGGAACGAGCCGATCGGGCGGCGCGGGTCCTTGAGATCGGCGCGCGAGCGGCGCAGGGCTTTCGAGACGGCCGCGACTGCCTCGTTTTGGCCGATGACGCGGTTCTTGAGTTCATCCTCCATGCGCAGGAGCTTCTCGGTTTCCTTCTCCTCCATTCGTTGGAGCGGCACGCCGGTCCATTTCGACACGACGCCCATGATGTCGTCCTCGGTGACGGATACGACGCGTTCCTCGGACTCGGCGCGCCACGACTTGAGTGTCTCGTCGAGCCGGCGCTTCGCTTGTTTTTCGTCGTCGCGCAGTGCGGCGGCGGTTTCGAAGTTCTGCTCGGCGATGGCAGCGAGTTTGTCGCGGTTGATCCTTTCGATCTCCGCCTCGATCTCCTTGATTTCCGGCGGCCGTGTCATGGTGCCGATGCGCGCGCGCGCGCCCGCTTCGTCGAGCACGTCGATCGCCTTGTCGGGCAGGTAGCGCGCGGTGAGGTAGCGCGCCGTGAGCCTCACTGCGGCTTCGACCGCCTCCGGGGTGAATTTTGCCTTGTGGTGGCTTTCGTATCTCTCCTGCAGCCCTTGGAGAATGAGGATCGCGTCGCTGACCGACGGTTCGTCGACCTTGACCTGCTGGAAGCGGCGCTCGAGGGCGGAGTCCTTTTCGATGTGCTTGCGGTATTCGTTGAGCGTGGTGGCGCCGATGCACTGGAGTTCCGCGCGGCTCAGCGCGGGCTTGATGATGTTCGACGCGTCCATGGCGCCCTCGGCCGATCCGGCGCCGACGATCGTGTGCAGCTCGTCGATGAACAGGATGACGTTTTTGACCTTCCGGATCTCGTCCATGACCGCCTTGATGCGTTCCTCGAACTGTCCGCGGTACTTGGTGCCCGCGACCATGAGGGCGAGGTCGAGGGTGACCACCCGTTTGTCGCGGAGGATTTCCGGGACGTTGCCAGAGGCGATCTCCTGCGCGAGGCCTTCGACGATCGCGGTTTTACCCACGCCGGCCTCGCCGATGAGCACCGGGTTGTTTTTGGTGCGGCGGCAGAGAATCTGGATGACGCGTTCGATCTCGGGCGCCCGGCCGATGACCGGATCGAGTCCGCCTTCCTTCGCGACCTTGGTGAGGTCGCGTCCGAACGCCTTGAGCGCCGGGGTCTTCGTCTTGCCCTCGCCTTGGCCGGCACCGGACTGGGATGGTTCTTCATCATCGCCTTCGTCCTCGTTTTCCTCCTCTTCCTCGCGCGCTTCGGGCGAGAAATTCGGATCGATTTCGGCCAGGATCTCGTTGCGGGTCCTCTGGATGTCGATGTCGAGTCGCTTCAGCACCCGTGCGGCCACACCTTCCTCCTCGCGCAGCAAGCCGAGCAGCAGGTGTTCGGTGCCGACGTAGGAATGGTTGAGTGTTTTGGCCTCTTTGTTGGCGAGGGCGAGCACCTTCTTGACGCGCGGCGTGTACGGGATGTTGGTGCCTGATTTGAGAGGCGGGCCGGGTCCGACTTCCTTTTCGACCTCCATCCGTACGGTGTCGAGTTCGAGACCCATGCGTTCGAGAACGTTGACCGCGACGCCCTGGCCGAGCTTGATCAGCCCGAGCAGCAGGTGCTCGGTGCCGACGTAGGCATGGTTGAAGCGGTCGGCCTCCTTGCGGGCCAAGGCGAGGACCTGCTGGGCTCTCGGGGTGAAATTGTTCATGAATCTCCGGGGTTGGCTGGTGGTGAAGGCGGTGCGATGTCCGGTGGCTTCCTCCAACGAGTATCAGGGGAATCGAGGGAATGCAAACGGGAGCGCACGATTTCCGCCCGGATGGCGTCGCGCTCCTCCGGGGCGAGTTTGCGCCCGGTGAGCAGCTGGAGGTGGGCCGGTTGGATTTCCAGCAGCAGGGTATCGCACAGGATGACCGTTTCCTTGGGAAAAAACCCGAGGCTGGCCCCCATGCGCAGCAGCGAAAGGTGGGTGAGGGCTTCTTTGGAATTGATCACGTGGGCGTGGCGCAGGACGCCGTAGGCGCGGCCGATCTTGTCGGCCACCATGTTCGGATCCACCTCGAGAAGTTTGCCTCGGGCGTTTTGCTCGTGTTCGGCGACTTGGGCGATTACGCGTTCGAGTCTGCGGATGATCGAGGGCTCGCTTTCGCCGAGCGTGGACTGGTTTGAAATCTGGTACAGGTTGCCGAGCGACTCGGTGCCTTCACCGTAGAGTCCCCGGACCGCGAGACCGATTTTGTTGACCGCCTGAAGCACTTGGCCGATTTGGTCGCTGAGGACTAGGGCCGGCAGGTGGAGCATGGCGGAGGCGCGCATGCCGGTGCCGAGGTTCGTCGGGCAGGTGGTCAGGTAGCCGAGTGCGGGATCGAAGGCGAACTCGAGCGATTTCTCCAACTGGCTGTCGAGTTCGGAGAGTGCATCAAATGCGGCGCTGAGTTGGAGTCCGGGCCGGATCGCCTGCATGCGCAGGTGGTCCTCCTCATTGAGCATGAAGCTGAACGTCTGGCGGCGCTCGACCACGGCAGCGGAGCCTTCGCCGCGGGCGGCGTGCTCGCGCGAGATCAGGTGGCGCTCGACAAGGACTTGTTTCTGCACCGGATTGAGTGTGGAGAGGATCTGCGAGAACGCGTCCTTCATCACGGGCAGGGTCTCGACAGCGGGCAGCATCGCCGCGAGCGCGGCACCCCGCTGCTCCCGCTTGGCCCAGCCGGGAAACGGATGGTGGCGCAGGTTGCGGGCAAGGCGGATCCTCGAAGTGAGTACCGGGCCGTCCTCGCCTTGTCCACCGGCCATCCAATCGGCAGGGTGCCGGATCAATGTCGAGAAGCGCATCATGGGCCAGGCTGGTCGGCGGTGATTCCCGTTGTGTCGCAGCCGAGCCTGCGGATTTCATCGCGGATACCCGCAGCCTCCTCGTAGCTCTCGGCGGCGATGGCGTGATCGAGTTTGGCGCGAAGTTCCTCGAGCCGTTGATGGAGGACGCGGCGGGCCATCTGGCCTTGCGGGACTTTGCCGACGTGCGTGCCGCCCTTGTGAATGCCGCGGATCATCTGGGCCACTTCGTCGGAGAAGGCCTGGTAGCAATCTCCGCAGCCGAAGCGGCGGACGCGGCGGAGATCGTCGATGGTGAATCCGCAAGTCGGACAGCAACCCCCGCCTGTGCTGGAGGGTGTCTTGGCCGGGGTGGTGGCGGCGGACGTGGCGATGCCGCCGAGCAGCAGGTCGGCCAGTGAAAAACCGGTGGGATCGGTGACGCCGCGCTCTTTGGCGCAGCGGCTGCAGAGGCAGACCTTCTTCATCTGGCCCTCGACCAACTGCGTGAGGAATACCGTGGCCTTGTGATCACAGAAGTCGCATTTCATGCCAGTGGAGCAAGATGCCCGTGATTCGGGCCGATGCTAGGAAAAGAGATGATCTCAGCGGAACGGGGTTCCAGTGCGGTTGACCAGGTCCTTGTAGGCTTCGAGAACCCGGCGGGTCACCGGCCCGGGCGTGCCGTCGCCGATGACTCGTCGGTCGTAGGCGACCACGGGGATGACTTCGGCGGCGGTGCCGGTGAGGAAGCACTCGTCGGCGGTGTAGATGTCGTAGCGCGTCAGTGACTTCTCGACGAGCGGGATGCCGAGGGTCGCGGCCAGCTCGATGATGGTCGCGCGGGTGATGCCGTCGAGCGCGCCGTCGTTGATGAGCGGTGTGTGGAGCGTGCCGTTTTTGAGAATGAACAGGTTGTCACCGGTGCATTCGGCGACGTAGCCCTGTTCGTTGAGCATCACCGCCTCTAGCGCGCCGGCCTGGATCGCTTCGACCTTGGCCATGATGTTGTTGAGGTAGTTGAGCGACTTGACCTGTGGCATGAGAGCCGCGGGCGGCGGGCGGCGTGTGCCGCAGGTGACGATCGAGAGTCCTTTGAGGTAGTGCTCCTCGGGATAGAGCTGGATGGTGTCCGCGATGATGAACATTGACGGCACCGGGCATTGGAACGGGTTGAGTCCGAGGCTGCCTTTGCCGCGGGTGACGACGAGGCGGATGTAACCGTCGGTGAGTCCGTTGGCAGCGACCGTTTCGCAAGTGAACCGACAGACTTCCTCATGCGTCCACGGCATGTCGATGACGATCGCTTTGGCTGAATCGAACAACCGGCGGATATGCTCTTCGAGTTTGAAGATGCGTCCGTTGTAGAAGCGGATGCCTTCGAACACACCGTCACCGTAGAGCAGGCCGTGATCAAACACGGAGATTCTCGCCTCGGATTCGTCCACCAGATTGCCGTCGAGCCAGATGTTCATGTCGGGATGCGGCGAGCGTAGGTGGCGAGACGGCCGAGGCAAGCGGAAGAAACACCGAAACTTTTCCGCCGTGTCTTGTCCGGCGGGCTGGCGGTGGTCCACCTCAGCGCTTGAGGCGCTCCTCGAGGCGCGCGATGCTGTCGCGCAGGCCGGGCTCGCTGCGGATGCGGTCGGCCACTTTTCTGCAGGCGTGAATCACCGTGCCGTGGTCGCGCCCACCGAATGCCTCGCCGATCTCAACCAGCGATCCGCGGGTGAGGTGGCGGCTCAGATACATCGCGACCTGGCGCGGCAGGGCGATGCTGGCCGGGCGGCGCCGACTGGTCATGTCGGCCACGCGGAGGTCGAAGTGGTCGGCGACGGCCTTCTGAATGGCGTCGATGGTGACTTGTCGGCCCGCCTCCTCGCGCAGCAGGTCGCGCAGCAGGTGTTCGACCTTTTCGATGGCTGCGGTTTCGCCTGCGAGCGACGTGTAGGTGGCGACGCGCATCAGGGCTCCCTCGAGGCGGCGGACGTTGCTGTGGATGCGTTCGGCGAGGAAGGAGAGGACCGATTCGTCGACACGCACCTTCCAGTCGGCGGACTTGCGGCGCAGGATCGCGAGCCGGGTTTCCATCTGTGGTGGCTGCAGTTCGACGGTGAGGCCGCACTCGAAGCGCGAGATCAGCCTGGGCTCGAGATTCTTGATCTCGCAGGCCGGGCGGTCGCAGCTGAGGACCACCTGATTGCGTCCGTCGAGCAGGGTATTGAAGGTGTGGAAAAACTCCTCCTGCGAGCGTTCCTTGCCGGCGAGGAATTGGACGTCGTCGATGAGGAGCACGTCGGTGCTGCGGTAGCGGCGGCGGAATTTTCCGAGGTCGCCGCGGCGCACGGCGTCGATGAATTCGTTGGTGAAGGTCTCGCAGGTCAGGTAGGTGACGCGGGTGCCCGGCCGACTGCGCAGGATCGACTGGCCGACGGCGTGCATGAGGTGGGTTTTGCCAAGGCCGGGTCCGCCGTGGATGAAGAGCGGGTTGTAGGCGATGCCTGATTTTTTGGCGACCGCCTCGCAGGCGGCGTGGGCGAACTGGCTGTTGGTACCGACGACGAACGAAGCGAAGCTGTGGTTCGGGTTGATGCCGCTGGCCCGCAGGCGTTGGTCGAGTTTCTCGCCGTTGAGCTCGGGCTTGCGGGAGGCACCCGGAATCGAGGCCACCGAAGTGCCTGCCGGCGGATTTGCGGCGTCGTCGGTGACGCTGCCCAGTGCGAGTCTCAGCTCCCGGATTCCGGGGATGGTCGCGATCACGGCGGATTTGAGTTCGGCCAGATAGTTGGCTTCGATCCAGACTTGATGAATTTCGCCCGGGACGGCGAGTTCGGCGATGTCTTCGCCAATGCGGTTCAGGCGCGCGCAACGGAACCAGCGTTCGAACGCGTTCTTGCCGATCGCCGAGCGCAGATGGTCGGCCACGGCCGTCCATTCGAAGTCTGTGGAAGGGGTTGGCGTTGGAGGAGGCGGATCATGGGAGGGCGGCTTGGCCACGGGATGCATTTCTGAAAAGCGATTGGGAGAGGGGTTGTCGGGCCGCTCGGAATCCGCGGGTGTCGCACACGCGCCGGATGGGAGCCACGCAGATGTTGGAATGCGACGATGATGCGTGAAAAAACTTTTTCGGATCATCCGTGGCATCGGTTTGTCCGGTGCTGATTCCACAAGTGTTCCACACGCGGGAATTTTTCGTGCTTGACCAGGGTGTTGCTTCGATTTTCCGAAACGAATTGCAGTGATTGCCGGAGTCGTGTGCGGATCCGCTTGAATATCAGGCATTTCCGCGATGTGGCGGGTTCGTCACTCGGCGTGGGTGGTGCAATTGGCGCGATCGCGGCATGTTCAGAGCGATGAAATCTTTTGTTTTTTTTGGACGTGATTCACGACGGGTGATTTCACGCCGGTCACGAGCGTGGTGTGTGGTAAGCTGGAGCGAGCGTCGCGTCATTCCTGATGCCCGGGCGCAGCTAGGCTTTGACCATCGGCCGATTTCCGTCTAGGCATCCGGCCTTGCCCATGAACGAACGGATCGCGGCGGCCGAAGCGGAGGCACTCGAGCGGATTGCCTCCGCTGTTGACGAGCGCGCGCTGGAAGAGGCCCGCGTCGCGGTGACCGGCAGGAAAGGATCGATGAGCCTGCTTGCCGCGGCGATGAAGGATGTGCCCAAGGAGGACAAGGCGGCGGTGGGCCAGCGGTTGCACGACGCGCGCGAGGCGGTGGCGCGCGCGCTGTGCGAGAAACAGGAAAGGCTGCGCGCCGAGGCCGATCGCAAGGCGCTGGCAGGCATCGATGTGACGCTGCCGGCACGCGCGCTGCCGGTCGGATCGCTGCATCCGCTGACCTTGATCCGCGATCGCGCGATCGAGATCTTGAGACGTCTCGGGTTTGCTCTCGCGGACGGGCCCGAGATCGAGGACGAGTTCCATTGCTTCGACGCGCTCAATACCCCTGCGGATCATCCCGCGCGCAACGAGAAGGACACCTTTTATTTTGATTCCGGCAAACTGCTGCGCACCCACACGTCGAGTGTGCAGGTCCGCGCGATGGAGTCATCGCCGCCGCCGCTGCGGATCGTCGTTCCAGGTTCGGCCTACCGCCGTGACGAGATCGATGCCACTCATCTGTCGGTGTTCAACCAGCTTGAAGGACTTTACGTCGATGGCGACGTGTCACTGCCCGATCTCAAGGGCACGCTTGAGTTCTTCTTCCGCGAATTGTTCGGTGGCCACATCGAGGTCCGCTTCCGTCCGCATTTCTTCCCGTTCACCGAGCCGAGTTTTGAAATCGACGTGAAGCTGGGAGTGCCGGGCCGCGAGCCGCGTTGGATTGAAGTGGCCGGATGCGGCATGGTGGATCCCGCCGTCTTCGATGCCGTGTGCCGGTCTCGCAACGATCGCGCCTACGATCCCGACCGTGTCACCGGATTCGCCTTCGGCATGGGCCTCGACCGGCTTGCGATGATCCGCTGGGGGATCCGCGACATCCGCGCATTGGTTGAAAACGACACGCGCTTTCTCGCGCAGTTCGCCTGACCTCGCTCCACGCCCGTTCACCCAAGACCCGACTCCATGCGCATCTCGCTCGACTGGCTTTCCACGCATCTCGATCTCGCTGGCAGGTCGATCCGTGAAATCGATGCTCTGCTCACCGATGCGGGGATCGAGGTCGAGGGCATCGAGACGCGGGGCGTTGCCTCGGAGAGGATCGTCGTCGCGCGGATCCTCGAGGCCGTGCAGCATCCGAATGCCGACCGGCTGAAAGTGACGCAGGTCGATGCGGGCGAAGGGGCACCGCGCCAGATCGTGTGTGGTGCGCGCAACTACCAGGTGGGCGACAAGGTGCCGTGCGCGCTGCCCGGCGCGGAGCTGCCCGGCGGATTCGTGATCCGGGAAGCGGTCATGCGCAAAGTCGAGTCGCGCGGCATGCTCTGCTCCGCCAGCGAGATTGGTCTGCCCGAGGGCGAGGATGGCCTGCTCATCCTGCCGGAAGAGGCGGAGATCGGCAGGCCGGTGATGGAGTACTTTGATTCGGACGTTCTGCTCGATCTCGAGGTGACGCCGAACCGCGCGGATCTGCTTTCGCACAGCGGCCTCGCGCGCGAGTTGGCGGCGTTGCTCGACACCCCGCTCAAGGAATCCCCGAATGCAGTGGCGATTCCGATGGCTCCCGCCGCATCGGTCCGCCTCGATGCGCCCGATGATTGTGCATTCTATTCGTTGATCCGCATTTCCGGTGTGAAAGTTGGCGAGAGTCCCGATTGGCTCAAGCGCCGGCTCGAATCGATCGGATTGCGACCGATCCACAATGTCGTCGATGTCACGAACTTCGTTCTGCACGAGCTGGGTCAGCCGCTGCATGCCTTTGATGCGGCGAAGGTGGATGGCGGCGTCGTGGTGCGTCGTGCCACCGACGGCGAGGCATTCCACGCGCTCGACGGGTCGACGCACCGGTTGGATTCATCGGACTTGTTGATTTCCGATGCCTCGGGCTCGGCTCTGGCGCTCGCAGGAGTGATGGGCGGATTGGCGAGCGGTGTGACCGCCGCGACCACCGACATCTTGCTTGAGTCCGCCTGGTTCCGGCCGCAGGGAATCCGTGCGACGTCGCGTCGCACCGGCCTCTCCTCCGATTCGTCCTACCGTTTCGAGCGCGGGGTGGATCCCGCAGGTGTGATCGCCGCCGCATCGCTGGCGGTGAGGTTGATTTTGGAGACCGCCGGCGGCACTGCCGAGACCGTGATCGGGACCGCGGGCGATCCGCCGGTGGTCACCCGGCCGGTGACGCTCGATCTCGTGAAGCTCGACCAGCTCACCGGCGGATCGATCGCGCACGACGAGGCGGCGCGCATCCTGCGGCGGCTCGGACTTGAGCCGCTGGATGGCGGTGGCTGGAACGTGCCGTCCCATCGCGCCGACCTGCAACGCCATATCGATCTAGTGGAGGAAATCGTGCGCGTCGCCGGACTTGCCGCAATCCCGTCGAGAACCGTCGGGTTTGCGATGCCGTCGTCGCCGGTCGATGTCGCGGCGGATGCCGATCGCGTGCTGCGCCAGCGCTTGGCCGCCCTCGGTTTCCACGAATGCCAGACGATCAAGCTCGTCTCCGATGTGCAACTCGCCGATGCTCTACCGCTGCGTGCGCTGCAGCAAGGCGATGCCATCCGGGTGAAACTGCCTCTCAGTGAGGACCACGCGGTACTTCGTCCGAGTTTGGTGCCCGGACTCGTCGCGGCGGCGGCGCGCAATCTGCGTCATCAGGCCGCGTCGCTGCGGTTGTTCGAGCTCGGGCGTGTGTTCCGTCACTCCGGCGGTGGCAAGGCGCGTGATCAAGAGTCCGAAACACTGGCATTCCTGTTGTCCGGCGAGTGCGCGCCGACGGGGTGGAGCCGGTCTCGCCGCGATGCCGATGTGTATGATCTTAAGGGGGTGCTGGAGGCCATGTTGCCGAAGCGGGGTGTGCGCTTGGTGCCGCGCGAGCGAACGGGATTCGCATTGGCCTGCGACATCAAGGCGGGAGATCAGAACATCGGGGTGTTCGCGCGCCTGCTGCCGGCACGGGAGCGCTCGTTGGACGCTGTCGCGCCCGTGTTCGTGGCGGAGCTGGACCTGGTGAAACTCCGAAAACTGATCGCTGCGCCGGCGGCCGTCGTGGAACTTCCGCAGTTTCCCGGATCGTCGCGCGACGTAGCGATGGAGGTCCCGACATCGCTTGCCAATGCGGAGATCGAACAGGCGATCGCCGCGCACAACGAGCCGCTGCTTGTTGACAGCGTGTGCTTCGATGTCTTTGCCGATCCCGACGGGGTCAGGCTCGCCGCGGACCGCAAGTCGCTGGCCTATCGGTTTCATTACCGGGCGGCCGACCGTACGCTCACGTCGGCCGAGGTGGATGCGGCGCACCAAGGCGTGCTGCGCTTGCTTGAGCAGCGGCTTGGCGTCCGATTCCGCTGAGCATTGCGATCATAGTCGGCGACGCACGCTTTCGAG
Organism: Verrucomicrobiota bacterium; assembly: GCA_016871685.1. GTDB lineage: Bacteria > Verrucomicrobiota > Verrucomicrobiia > Verrucomicrobiales > Akkermansiaceae > Luteolibacter. The sequence goes on along the minus strand of VHCM01000017.1, from coordinate 1,740 downwards.
CAACTTCGGATCGGCTTCGAGCGCATCGGCTACGGCGCGGATCACGTCGAGTGTCGGCCGCGACACGTGATGTTCCATCCCCTCGACATCGTGGTAGATGGTCTTTTCGTCGATGCCGAAGAGCCTCAGGAATCGCGTGAGCGTCTCATGGCGGTCGGTAATCGCGCGGGCGATCCGGCGGCCTTCCTCGGTGAGCACCGTGCCCCTGTATTTTTCGTGCAGCACGAGCCCCTCGGAATCAAGCCGACGCAGCATGTTGGTGACGCTGGCTTGGGAAATCCCGAGGTTTTTGGAAATATCGATCGCGCGCGCATACCCCTTTTCCTCGATCAGATGGAGGATCTGTTCGAGATAGTCGTCCATCGCGGACGAACCACTGGTGCGGCGTGACGAGGCAGCCATCGCGAAGCAGTCTAGCCAGACTGGTCCGCATGGGAAAGCGCGCATTCGCACCGCGGCCGGATTCCACCGGATCAACCACGCCGCAGGCCGTGCCAGCGGCGCGTGTCCGGCCGCTCGAGCAGCTCCGCTGGCTGGTCGGCCAGTGAAAGCAGTTCGATCAAGCGGGCGAGCACCACCAGTGATGCCGTGGCGTCGAAGAGCGCGTCGTGCCACGATCGTGCGGGGACCAGCGCGCGCACGGCATCCGTGAGCGACAGCGCGTCGCACAACGAACCGAGCGCGTGATCCGGCAAATCGGGCCACACCGCGCGGGACAGCGTCAGCGTGTCGACCCATGGACCGAACCCGTGGCCGGGAAACGCGCGCAGGAATCGCTTCTCGGTGCCCTTGCCGTGTGCGACGACCACCGCACCATCGAGACGCGCACGCAACTCCGGCCACAGCGAAAGCAATGTTGGTGCGCATGTCAGATCCTCATCACGGATCCCGTGCACCTTGCGCGCCGACCACAGCACCGGACGATCGGTCGTCAGGTGGGACACGAATGATTCACCATGACCGGCGTCCACCGACCAACAGGCGAGCCCGATCTGCACGGGAACGTCGGTTTGGCCGCGCGCCGCTCCAGCCGACTCGAAATCGATCGCGGTGAACCGGCAGTGGCGGATGGCGCGCATACGCGGTCACAGGCAATGGCGGCGCTCGGGACTTGAGTCAAGCGGTGATCGCCGGAGCTGGTCGACCACCACGGCGCAGGATCAACGTGAGTTCGCTGCGGTTGTGATTGAGGTGGGTGAGTCGCACCACATCGAGAGATGCCATCGCCGCGATGGCGATGACGTCGTCCACCAGCATCAGCACGCGGCGGAGGTTGTCCGCCTGCGGCAGTTTGATCGTGAACACGACCGGCGCTCCGGATGCGAGCGACGGTGCCATGCGCGACACTGCGTGCATCGCCGTGCGTGCATCGCCATTCAGATCGCAGAGCAGGGCGTCGAAGGGGCCTTCGGGACGATCGATCCGCGCCGCGTCGCCGCGGACGAAGCGGAGGCCGGGCGATGTGGAGAGTTTGGGATCGATCGGCGCGCGGTCGATCGCGGTGACTCGGCAGCCGTGTGCGAGCAGCTCGTGCGTCATGCCGCCCGGGCTGGCACCGAGTTCGAGCCAGTGACGGCATGCGTCTGCATCAAATCCGTCGAGTCGCAGCAGCAACAGCGCTTCGGCGAGTTTCGCTCCCGCGCGGCTGATTCGCGTCGCGTCGCTTTGCCGGATGAACACGCTGCCGCCGGGATGAAAACCACCGCATTCCCGCGGTGTGGCGATTCCGCAGAAGAGTCC
>VHCM01000016.1 GCA_016871685.1 Verrucomicrobiota bacterium | reverse complement strand
GTGTGGACGATCTCGAATACCGTATCGAGGTCTCGCAGGACATGATCCAGTGGGTGGATATCACCGATCGCTCGGTGGTTCGCGAGATCATCGAAGGCGCGGACGGCAGGCGGATCCGTGTCGTGGAGCCCGGTGTGCCCGACGGCGGTGCAGCCTGGCGGTTCTCGCGCATCCGTGCGGTGACGAAGGCCGCTGATCCCGAGGCACCGCGATCGAATCAGTGATTCCGGAGAAATGGCAGTGTTGATTGCGGGAATGTGACGGTCTCAGGGAGCGTGGGTGCCTCGCCCACTCTGTCAGCCTCAGGGGGCACGGTGTCCGAGGTCCGTGCTTCCACCTTAGAACATCCGCAGCAGCTCGATGGTTTCGGCCAGTTTTCCTTCGGGTGATTCTTTTTTGAGCCGGGGAAACCGACGTCCTTCGAGCAGGATCGGCTGACCATTGCGCTGCAGCATGAGCCGTTCGCCCTGGATCTCGACCGATGCGATGCCGTGGTTTCCAGCCAGCGCCTTGATGCGCGCCAATCGCAGAAGGTTCATTGCCGGTCCGGGGATCCGCCCGTGACGGTCGCGCCACGACGCCTCCAATGCATCGATGTCCTTTTCGATGGCGGCATTGGAGAGCTCGCGGTACGCGGCGATGCGCAGCGTGGTCTCGTCGAGCCACGAGGCCGGTAGGAAAGCGGGGAGTTTTCCCGCTTCCGACGATCGCATCCACGCGGCTTCGGTCTGGACCAGAAAATCCGCACGGAAGGTCGCGGGCGTGCGCGTCGATCCGCCACGCCCCTTGAGCCGATCCACGGATTGGCGCAGCAGCTGGCAGTAGAGATCGAATCCGATCTGCGCGATGTGGCCGGACTGTCTGGTGCCCAGCAGGCTGCCGGCCCCGCGGATTTCGAGATCGCGCATCGCGATGCGGAAGCCCGAGCCGAGCGCGGTGTACTCCTTGATCGCGTGAATGCGCTTGCGCGCGTCGCCAGTGGTCATCAGGTCGCGCGGCAGCAGGAGGATCGCATAGGCCTGGATGCCGGTGCGGCCGACGCGCCCGCGGAGCTGGTAGAGGTCCGCAAGACCAAAGCGGTCGGCTCGGTCGATGAGGATCGTATTCGCGTTAGGGATGTCGATGCCGGTTTCGATGATGGTGGTCGAGAGTAGCACGTCGGCGTTGCCGTTGACAAAGGTGTGCATCACGTCCTCGAGCTCGTCCTTGTCCATTTGCCCGTGGCCGACCACGACCCGCGCCTCGGGCACGAGTTCGCGCAGGCGGTCCGCCATGCCGGTGATCGTTCGCACGCGGTTGTGAAGGAAGAATACCTGGCCGCCGCGTGCCAGCTCGCGGCGGATGGCATCGCGGATCACCCGTTCGTCATAGGCGCAGACCGTGGTTGTCACCGGCATCCGGTTGGGCGGTGGCGTGTCGATCGTCGACATGTCGCGCGCGCCCATGAGCGCCATGTAGAGCGTGCGGGGGATCGGCGTGGCGGAGAGGGTCAGCACATCGATTTGCCGGAACAATTGTTTGAAGCGTTCCTTGTGCGCGACTCCGAAGCGCTGTTCTTCGTCGATGACCACCAGTCCGAGGTTTTTGAACGAGACATCGCCGGACACCAGCCGGTGAGTGCCGATGACGAGGTCCACCGATCCGTCGGCCAGCCCATGCACGACATCGCGCGTTTCGGACGGTGTGCGGAAGCGGTTGAGCAGCTCGATGCGCAGCGGATAATCCGACATCCGCTCGCGGAACGTCCGCCAATGTTGCTCGGCAAGCACGGTGGTCGGCACCAGCACCGCCGCCTGTTTTCCGCCGGTCACCGCCTTGAACACCGCGCGGATCGCCACCTCCGTTTTGCCAAAGCCGACGTCGCCACAGATCAGCCGGTCCATCGGCCGTGGTGATTCCAGATCCTGTTTGGTTTCCTCGATCGCGCGGAGCTGGTCGGGCGTTTCGCGAAAGTGGAACGAGTGTTCGAATTCCTGCATCCACGTGTTGTCGGGTGGATGGGCGTGTCCCGGCTGGTGTTCGCGCTCGGCCTGGACGCGCAGCAGCGTTGATGCGTAATCGAGGATCGATTTCTCCGCGGCACGGCGTGCGTTGCGCCACGCGCTGCTGCCGAGCTTATTGAGAGGAGGGGTCTTGCCGCCCATGCCGACGTAGCGGCCGACCAAGTGGGCCTGCTCGAGGGGGACGCCGAGGATCGCGCCGTCGCGGTATTCGAGCACGAGTTCCTCGCCGTCGTCGCCGTCGTGGATGCCGCGGAACCGGGCGACCCCGTATTCGTAGTGCACCACGAGATCGCCATCCTCCATCTCTTCGGCCGCGGCGATGGCGCGTGCGGCCTGAATGCGTCTGCTCATGCCACGGCGCGTGGCGCGTGGCGTGCGATAGCGCCCGAACAACTCGGCCGACGACAACACCGCGCTGCGCAGGACCGGGATGGTGAACCCGGCCATCAACTCGCCGAGCATCGGCACCAGGCCGAAATCGCGTGCCAGCCGGGATTCCAGCAGTTCCTCGAACCGCTCTTCCTCGCCCGGATTTGAAAACACCATGCGTACTTCCCAGCCATCGCGTTTCCACTCGTTGAGGCGGCGGAAGAAATTCTCGCGGCGCACCTCGTCGAGCACGAAGTCGCCTGCATCGAACACGCCCACCGGCGAGGCGATGCATTCCAGCAGTGGTTCAATGTCAACGGCTTCCGGCCGACTGTCCGAGTGAAGGAACACGTCGGCCGCAACGGATTCGTTGTCGATTGAGATGACGAGGTCGCCGTCGCGCCGGTAGTCGGCCAGCGTGGCATCCGCCGCAGGCTCCGCTAGTAGCACATCCGCACTTGCCACGCGGGCGACCGAGCTTTGGCTGTCGAGATCGAACTCGCGGATCGATTCGATCACGTCGTCGAAAAACTCGATCCTCAACGGAAGGGTCGCTTGCCAGCCGAACCAATCGACCATGCCGCCACGCACAGAAAACTGACCGCGTGCCGCGACCGTCGGAACGCGCTCGTAGCCGTGTTCGGTCAACGACGCACACCATTCCTGAGGATCCATCCGCGAGCCTGTGGCCAACCGGATTTTCGAATTCTGCAAAGCGGCGGGCGAGGGTGCCGTGCTCGTCCAGGCATCGCTCGCGCAGATCATCACGCAGCGGTCCGCGCGTGCGACCAGGTCGAGAATCTCGTGACGCTCCGCCGTGGCCTCGGGATCGGCCGGGAGTCCATCACCCACCGGATCGGGCAGCGGTGGCAGCACCCAGGCTTGAGTGCCCCAGAGTTCCATTTCCGCGCACAGACGGTCGTGATCCCTGGCGGGATCGCGCAGGATCCAGATGCGTTGGTGACCGCGGTCTGCGGCGGCTTCGCACAAGGTGGCGAGGACGAAACCGTGCGCGGCCGGTGCGACTTGATCGAGGTGCAGTTCACCCTCGCCAACGACCCAGCGGGCCAGGCGTTCGACGACATCGGGATGCGTCACCGCGCGCCGCACCAGCGCATGCGCGGATTTGTCCGGTTCGGACACGCCGCAGGCTATACGGGCCGGGCCGGACTTGTGCAAACTCGTTTGCTTTGCGCCTTGCCGGGGGATCGCCGGTGCCTGCACCCTGCGGCATGCCCTGCGTCCGGCTTGTCCGCTGTGTGCCTGTGGTCGCCGTGGCTGCCTGCCTCGCCGGAGGTGTGGCGCGCGCGGCCGACTGGGACCGGCGACTTGCCGAGGCGTTTGATCCTCGGCTTGCGACAATCGAGCGTGGCATTGCCACGGCCAGGCAGCGACTCGAGGCGTTGCCTCGCATTCCGATGGACGATCAGGGAGGAAGCGGGGGATTCGCGTTGTTGGGTACGCAAAGAATTCCCGATCCAGCCAGACCATCCACCATCATGGTGCGTTGGTCGGTACCTGTGCGCATCGACGCCGTCGCGCTGGTTCCCGCGAGGCGCTACGACGCGCGCGGACTCGATCCGCAATTCGGCATGCCCGACGCATTCACCGTCGAGTTAATCGATGCAGCGGGAGCCATGATTGCGCGGATCGCCGAGGAGCAGGAAACCCGGGCTCATCCGGCGCGTGCGGGCCATCCGTTCGTGTATCGGATCGATGCGCCGGTGAATGCGTCCGGCATGGTGATCCGCGCGCAGAGGTTGTCGGAGTCGAAGGATGTGGACGGTCTGCATGCGCATGCATGGTCGGAGGTGTTTGCCTTTGCCGGCGATCGCAACATCGCGCTTGGCGCGAAGGTTTCAGGATCGGGCGGCACACCGCCGACATCCCCGTGGCAATGGAGGGCGGACTACCTCACCGATGGTCAGACACCGCTTGGACTTCCCGAGCTGCCGTCACCCGATCACCGGAATGTCGGCTGGATGTCCGACAGTCGCAGCAACCCCGACGATGCGGTGTCGTTGCTGATCGATTTCAAAGAGCCGGTCGAGGCGGATCACATCCGGCTCATCCCCGCGGGCAAGCCCACCAGCGATCTGCCGAGTGGTTTCGGATTTCCCGAAAGGATCGTCGTCGAGATGTCCGATGGCGGCGGACTTTGGCGGAATGTCGCTTCCGCCGATCTGCGGAATCCGGGGCACAATCCGGTGGAAATCGCGCTCAAGGAGGGGCGGGGCACCCGATTGCGTCTCGTCGCGACCGGTCTCTGGAAGGCATTCGAGACGTATCCGGCATTCTTCGCGCTGAGCGAGATCGAGGTGCTCGGCGGCGATCGCAATTTCGCCGCAGGACTGCCGGTGCGTTCGCCTGATGATGCGCCCGGAATCATTGCGCCGGGCGGACGGTATTGGAGTCTCGCTTCCTTGAGCGATGGACACGGGCCGGATGGGCGGCTCGTGCCGGTGCGCGAATGGATCGGCCTGCTTGACGAGTCGTTGATTCGATCCAAGCAGATCCACGACGGTCGGGTTGCGGCTGAAGCGGTGGTTGCCGGATGGCGGCGGGTCGTGCTTTCCCTGCTCGTGTTGCTTGGTGCCGCGGGGGCCGTGGCGGTCGTGATCCTGCCGGTGCGCTACCGTGCCCGGGCGCGGCGCGAGGTCGAGTCGGTGCGCGACCGCATCGCGGGTGATCTCCACGACGAGGTGGGCAGCAATCTCGGCAGCATTCAAATGCTCGCCGATCTCGCAGAGGCCCGTTCCGGAACCTCCGATGAAATGAAACGCATCCAGCGAATCGCCGCCGAAACGGTGAGCGCTGTGCGCGACATCGTCTGGCTGCTTCGCCCGGGCGGTCAGCACCGCATCGCGACGATCGAACACCTGCGCGAGACCACATCGATCATGCTCGAATCGCTCGACTGGCGGTTTGATGCGGATGATGCGGCATGTGAGGCGGAATTGACCGAGGAGCGCACCCGGCATCTGTTTCTGTTCTTTCGCGAGGCGTTGCACAACATCCTGCGTCACTCGGGTGCGTCTCGAGTGGAAATCGCCATCCGCTGTGGCGATGACCAACTTGTCCTCTCAATTGCCGACAACGGCTGCGGGATCGAGGACGAACGCATGGATCGCCCGGCGACGCTCAGCGCCCTGCGCAAGCGGGCCGCCGCGATGCAGGCAGGATTCGAGGTCGACACGGCGCCAGGGCAAGGCGTGCGGCTGGTGCTGGAGATTCCACGCTGACATCGCAAGCTGGAGCATCCCGGCGTTGCGAAGCGCCTCCCCTGTGTCATCCTCCACCCATGGCCAAGCCACCTGCGGCAGACAGCAATCCGATCCGGCTGGTGCTGATCGAAGATCACGCGGATTTCCGCGAGTCGGTCTCAATGGTCCTCGAAAAGCGTGGTGGCTACCAGTGCGTCGGCGCGTTCTCGACGATGGAGGACGCGCTGGAGGCGTTGCGTAGCGGTCTCGTGGCCGAGCTGGTGCTCTCCGATCTCGGCCTTCCCGGCATGAGTGGCATTGATGGCATCCGCGAGATTCGCGGCATTCTGCCGGAAGCCAGGGTGTTGGTGCTCACCGCGTTCACCGACAAGGCAAAGGTGTTTTCCGCGCTTGAAGCCGGTGCCCACGGGTATCTCGTCAAGGCGGGCAGTGCAGTCCGCCTGCTGGAGACCCTTGAAGAGGTGCTCGCCGGCGGCACTCCGCTCGATCCGAAGATCGCCGGGATGATCCTGCAAACCTTCCGCAGGCTCAGTCCGATCCCCGAAGCCGAGACGCTTTCGGCGCGTGAATGCGAGGTGTTGCAACTCTCCGCCAAGGGACTCGCGCGCAAGGAGATCGCCGATCAACTCGGGCTCAGCGAGCATTCGGTGACCGAATACATCAAGCGGAGTTTCGACAAACTGCACGTCCGCAGTCTGCCCGCCGCAGTGAGCGAGGCGATTCGCCGCGGTCTGCTCGATCTTTCCTGAGTGGATGGAGGAAATCGATCTGCATCTGCGCTCATCCCGTTCATCCGTGGTTCCTTTTTTGATGAGGCGTGCGTGGAATCGTTGGGTCCGGGAGTAGCTTTCGCGCCAGTGGTTTGTCAATGCGCGATCGGGTTGGTGAACCACTGATTGAGACAGATGGTGACGGATTTCACAGAGTGAGAAGTGTATCGGTTGTGAGCGCAAAGCCATCAGCAGGCCTTCGTGCGGATTCATCGCGTTGAAGAACACGGGCGGGCCGCCCGTGCCGCCTTTGTTTGAAGAGTGGGCGGGTCTCCTTCGCGCCTTGATGCTGACGCGCGGATCGCCCTCTTCCCGGCGGACAGTCATCCTTGCTTGTTGATGACGGACGCGGTTTGAGCAAAATGCCCTATGGCTCGTCGACCGCACTAATGGTCGGCCAGCAGCCGCGGATGCTGCCGTAGTGGATCCTGAGGTCCGGGTTGGCGCCAATCCATCCTGGCTCGCCCTTGTCATCGACGAAGGCGACGCCGATGGGCATGTCGGGGCGGGTATCGGCGAGACGGATGATTTCCTCCTCCGCCTTGTCGGAGATGGTGATCCACTCGATTTTCATGGCGATGGGATCAAGCTCGCGGGCGCGGATTTTATCCAAGGTTCCCGGTTCGATTTTTGCAAAGCGTCGCATCATCGCGAGAAGGAACAGCGGGGAAAACCCCTCGTCCTTGCCGCAGGCGGCCCAGACGATGGCTTCCAGCGGGTAAATCCGGGCGAGTTCAAGGATATCGATGTAATCCCTCGTGACGGTGCGGGCGGACAGGGCCAATGCCTTGTTCACGGCCATGTCAAACAGATGGAGTCTCCAGCCGAGAAGCGGATCGGTGACAATGGGGAAGTATCGAAAAGCGGAATCATGCGCCCAATCCAAGGAGACTTGTTCATCGCCACGCTTGACGATTGCCTTGCGGAACGATGATGGCTTGTCCCATTCCCCATAAGCATTGAGTTTCTCGACTGCATATCCCGCGCTCTCCAGTGACACCACGTCATGCTCACTGGTGACATCAAGATCGCTGACTTCGTCATGAAACACATCAAAGTCTTTGGAGTACCTTGGGGAGTCTTCGGCTGCATTGAGGACGAGGCCTCCGGCGAAATGACTCTTCTCCGACCGGTTGGCCACAATCACCCCGAGCACCTCGTGCTGGAATTTCGTTAAAGGCATTCTTTGAGTTCCTGCGCGGCAAGCCATGCCTTGCTTCCACCGTTGCGCCTGAGTTCCTTGATCACCAACTGAATGTCCTGCAACGTTTGGATTTTGGCATCCGGGTGCCAAAACCAAAAACATCTGGCCCCATACTCCCGCACCAGCGCCTCGGCCCTGGCGATCAATGCGGGCGGCGCGGGTGTGAGAGATGGATCTGTCGCAATGATGTCCATTACGGATGAAACCCTGACACATGACGGTCAGCGATGCAAGCATCCCGTTACCGCCAGACCCTTCATTCGTCTGCATCACGCGCGACCACGCGGCTTCCGTCCTCGACCACATCCGGTGGATGGAGCAGCACGAGGTCGCCCGGCTCCAGGCCGGAGCGGATCGAGGTCAGCCTCCCGTCGGTGGGTCCGGCATCGACGCGGACCAGTCGTGCGCGGCCGTCTGCGAGCAAGAAGGCATGGGATTGGTTGCCGCGGCGGAACAACGCTCCCGCAGGTGCGAGCACCACGTTTTCGCCTCGCCAGACCGCAATGCGGGTCTCGACGCGGTAGCGGTCGCCGAGCGCCGTGGCGTCCTCCGGCGGACTCTCCAGATCGCAGAGCACCAGGACGCGCTGTTCTTCGACACCGAGTGCGGATACCTTGGTGAATGCAGCGGGTTCGATCCGGCGGACGCGCGCGGTGAGCACGCCGTCGCCGCCCCACTGGACGACTTCGACCGCATCGCCGGGCCGGATGCCGACCGCATCCTGCGAGAGGATTTCCGCCTCGATTTCGAGATCCTTTGGATCGCCGATTTCGAGGATCGGCGTGCCTGCGGCGACCGTAGTCTCGCTTTCCTGCATCACCTTGAGCACCACGCCGGAGACCGGTGAAACCAGCTCGATGCGGTTGGCGTCACCGGTCGCGGTCGGCCGCTCGAGATTCATCCTCGCTTGGTCGACCTCGAATGCGGCGACTTGCAGCGCGAATTCCGCCGCGCGCGTTTCGGCGGCCTTGATGAGTGCATCGACCTCGCTGCGGTCGCGGTCCGATTCGGACAGCGTGCCGGCGCGGCCGACCGCGCGCACGCGATCGCGCTCGCGGATGGCCAGATCGAGTGCGGCCTGCGAGGCCTCGAGCACTTGGGCGACACGCATTCGCGCGGCCTCGCGGAGCGCAAGTGCGGATTCCGCCTGAGCTCGCGACCGCGGATCGAGCAGGGGAGTCGAGGTGGGATCGATTGCGGTGAGGCGCGTGACCCCGGCATCGACCGGATCGCCTGCCTTGAGCGACACGCGCAGCATCGTTCCCGCCGCTGGTGCCGCGACGATGTAGCGGTTGCGGATGCGCGTTTTGCCCTCATCGCTGACGTGGACGGTGAGCGAACCCCTGGTGATCGCGACCGTTTCCACTTCGATTGCCGCGGGACGCATGGCCCAGGCGAGCCCTGCGATCAATCCAACGAGCAGCAGCCAGGGAACCAGGCGTTTGACCCTGAGGCCGGCGCTGCCGTTTTGGCGGGATGCCCACGGCGGGCTGGCGGATGGGGTGCTGTCCGGTTGCGGCTGCGCCATGGATGGCGGATCATGGGGCGGATCGGCGGGTGATGCAAGTGGTGCGGAATTTCCGTGCTGGCGTTTCGCGTGGATCCGGACGACAACGATCGCGCCCTGCGGGGCGTCCGGAATCATGAACGTATTCATCGGCGGCGACATGGAGGGCATCACTGGAGTGGTGCATCGCGATCAACTCACCCCGGAAGGCCACGGCTGGCAGGCGGCGCGGCGACTGTACACCGCCGATATCAACGCGGCGGTCACCGGTGTGCTCGACGAGCATCCTGATGCAAGGATCCGGGTGGCCGACGGTCATGGAACGATGCGCAACATCCTGATCGAGGATCTGCACGAGGCGGCGGAGCTGGTGACGGGTGGCGCGAATTTCCGCAATCGTCCGCTGTGCCAGATGCAGGGGATCGACGACTCGTTCGACCTCGCCCTGCTGGTGGGATTCCATAGCAAATCCGGCTCCGGCGGCCTGCTGCACCACACCTACGTCGGCGTCAACATCCGGAACTTTCTCGTCAACGGCAAGGCGCTCGGCGAAATCGCGATCAACGCGATGGTGCTCGGGTCGTTCGGCGTGCCGGTCGGCCTTGTCACCGGCAGCAGCGATCTGGCCGAAGAAGTGAAGAACGACCTCACGGGCAAAGTCGGGTTTGTCGCGACCAAGCAGACGCTCGGACCGAGTGCTGCGATCTGCCTGCCGCCGATGCGCACGGCCTCATTGATCCGCGACGGTGCACGCACCGCGGTCCGCCGCTTTCACGCGGGCGAGCTTGCATTGCCGCCGGTGCCTGCGGGCGGGTTCGTGATGGAGGTGGAGACCTATCGGCGCGAGATGACCGAGCAGGCGTTGCTGGTGCCTGGCATCGAGCGCGTTGGCGAGTGCTCCTTCCGCGCCAGCGGCTCGCGTGCGGCGGATGTCTTCAGCACCATCTGGCACGGTGTGGTGCGAGGACTTGATCAGGAAAGCGCCTGGCTTTCCTGATCGCGGCATTAGCGCGCCGGATCGACCACCAGCGTTTCGACACGCCGGTCGTTCGCCGGTTTCACATCGCGTGCCGACGAGAGGCTGACGCTTGAATCGACGCGCACGTTGCCGTTGTTCAGCGCGGGCGGGCCGGGGATCGGTACTCGCACGGTGCGCACCGCATTTGGCGGGAGGATGGTGATGTTCGAGGTGGTCGTCCCGCCGCCCATCGAGATATGGACGGCGGTGTTGATCAGGGGTTCCGTGCCGCGGTTCTGGATCAGGATCTCGACTTCGCCGAATGGTGTGGCTGGGGTGGGTGGGATGATCCGCTGCGACGCGACGGCCGCGTCGTGGAGTCCGGGAGTGAGTGAGTCGAGCACGCGGCCGACGTCCGGCATGCCGGAACCGAGCTCCGGGTCTTCTCCAGCCGCGCCACCGTCGTTGAGGTAGGCGTTCAACACTTCCCATGCCTGTGCCGCGGTGAGCCCTTCACTGCGGTACTGCGTCATGATGGCGGCGATCGCGCCAGTGACGACCGGAGCGCTGAACGAGGTGCCGCTGACGCGGGCGAGTTCGTCGCCCGCCCATGCAGCGTTGAGACCGAAGCCGGGAGCGGCGATGTCGACTTGTTGGCCGGTGTTGGAAAACAACAGGTGGTTGCCTGTGGCATCGACCGCGCCCACGCCGATCACGCCGTCATTGGCTGCTGGATAAGACACCTGCTGGATGCCGTTGTTGCCGACCGATGCGATGATCAGCGCGCCTGACTCGATGGCGTAGCGGATCGCATTGCGAACCAGCGCGCTGTCGCCGTGGCTGCCCATCGAAATGTTGATCAATGCCGCACCCGCATTGGCGGCCTCGATGATCCCGCGCGCGAGAAGAAAGCTGTCTGAGTATCCGTCGGCATCGGCGATGCGGATGGAGAGCAGGTTTGCCCCGGGCGCGACACCTGGAGCGAGCGGATCATTTCCGGAGAGAATCGATGCTACAGCGGTGCCGTGGGAGCCGGATCCGTCGTCGCTTCCGCCGAGCAAATCAAGCGTGCGGATGGAATGGGCGAAGGTCGAATGGGCTTGGACACCGGTGTCGAGGATGGCGATGAGCACACCGGCACCCCAATCGGAATTATTGCCGGTGATGCCGAGCCACTCGCGCAGGCGCGCGCCGAGCGCGACCGCGTCGGCTTGCACGGTGCCTTCGGGCGGTGGCGGCGTCATCACCGGAAAGACGAAGGATTCGATCGCGTCCTCGTCGAGCAAACCGCGCAGCGACATCGGGTCGTCGAACCCGATGCGCAACGCGTGGAGGGCGTCGAGTCGGTCGAGGATGCGCACCAAGCCGTCCGCACGAGCCAGAAAACGCTCGAGCGCCGCAGCATCCGCGAAGAGGAGGATGCGTTCTCCCTGAAACGCTCCGGCAGCCAGAGCGTCCGGATCGTTTGTCTCGCCGTCTCGCTCAGACGCGCGGAATTTCACCGGCGGCTCGTCGGGCATGGGGTTCCTCGGCAAGCTGCTGTGCTGGGATGGCCGCCGTTCTCGCACCGGGCTGTCCGGAGCGGCGGTGCCTGCCAGCCAGTAGCCGATCGCGGCAAAGCCGACGAACGCGAGGATCCAGATGAAGGATCGCGGTTTCATGGTTGCATTCAAATCGCGATTGACCGGTCTGTCACGCCGGATCCAGACGATTTCGCACGAATCAGGCACCATCACAGCGCGCCCGACATCGAGTTGCGCCGGATCGTTTCGCCGATCCCGCTTGGCAGCCTGCCAAGCGGCTCGCTACATTGTTTTCATGTCCGACTCGAATCGATATGACGGTCGCATGCCCTACCGCCGCTGTGGCGACTCCGGTTTGCTGCTGCCGGAGATCTCCCTCGGCCTTTGGCACAACTTCGGCGGGGTGGATGATTTTGCCGAATCGCGGCGGATGCTTTGTCGTGCCTTCGACCGCGGCATCGTGCACTTCGATCTCGCCAACAACTACGGTCCTCCTCCCGGATCGGCGGAAGAAACGTTCGGCCGCGTGATGCGGGGCGATTTCGTCTGTCACCGCGACGAATTGGTCATTTCCACCAAAGCGGGCCACCTGATGTGGCAGGGGCCTTATGGCGGCAACGGCTCGCGCAAGCATCTGCTGGCCTCGCTGGACCAATCGCTCAAGCGCATGAAGCTCGACTATGTCGACGTGTTCTATTCCCACTGCCACGATCCCGAGACACGGCTTGAGGAGACGATGTCGGCCTTGGCCACGGCGGTGAACTCCGGCAGGGCTCTTCATGCAGGCCTCTCGAAGTACCCGCTCAAGGTGATGAAAAAAGCGGTGAAGCTGCTCGCCGGTATGGGTGTGCGGTGCCTGATCTACCAGCCGCCGTATTCGATGCTCCAGCGGTCCTGCGAGGCGGATGGCGTCCTCGACTGGCTCGACGACCAGGGCATCGGCTGCATCGTCTTCAGCCCGCTCGCCCAGGGCATGCTGACGCCGAAGTATCTCGACGGCATTCCCGACGGATCACGTGCCGCCCGACCGGATGGATTTCTCCAGCCCGGTCACGTCGAGTCGCGGATCGACAGGATCCGTGCGCTCGCCGCCATCGCTTCGCAACACGGCGTGCCGCTGCAGCACCTCGCGATCCAGTGGGTCTTGCGCCACAAAGCGGTGACCTCCGCGCTGATCGGTGCCCGCACCATGGCGCAGCTCGACGATGCGATTGACGCACTGCAATCGCCTCCGCTGACGGATGAGCTACTCGCCGCGATCGACGCCGCCTCGCCGGCCTGAATCTCGGTGCGGCCCGATCAGGGCAGGTTCCATTCGCTGCGCCGCTTCCGATACTCATCCATTGGAAGCAGTACATAGACCGGTCGGCGTCCCGGATCGATGGCCGCGATGAGTTCGCGCAGATGGCGCTCGTCCATCGTCGTGCATCCCGCGGTGGGCTTGCCTCCGTTCGCGCGCCAGATATGGAAGAAGATCGATGACCCTGCGCCGGGGACGACATTGGGCGGAGCATTGTGCGCGATGAACAACTTGAGAAGATGCGCCGGGTCGTTTTGCTTCATCTGCTGGCGCCGTTCCCAAGGGGTTGCCGGATCGTGCTCCAGCACGAGATGGCGATTGTAGTGGGGCGATGCGGAATCTTCCACCCAGAGGTCCCGCGGGGTGATGCGCCGGAACGGAATCCGCGGATGCCGGACCACTTTTGGATCGCGGCTCCAGACACCTCCGATCGCAAACACACCTGCCGGAGAGCGCCAATCGCCTTCGCGCTTCTCCATTCCGGTGGCCGCATAGGGATGGAGGCCAAGCCCCCATGCCAATCCGTCGCGGCCAAGCCGGGCCTGCCACTGCGCCGCCGCGGGCCGCCAGTCCTTTCCGCGTCGCTCGTACAGGCGCAACGTCGCCCGGCTGCTGTTCCAGTCCTGCGCGAGGCCGAGCACGCATTGAGTTGAGGATGCGGGAATCCCGGCAGCGCCGACCGCAGGGGCGGTGATGAGCAGCAGACAGCCTGATAACGCACGACGGAGCAGTTTCATGGGATGAATCACGCGTGTTGGTAGCGGATGACGTTCAGGATGATGGAATCAGCGTGGCCCTGATGTTGCCAACCAAGATGGAAGCGCGAAATTCCAGCGGCACACGGCGCTTGTCGTCGCTGAGCCATAGCGTGACTTCGCGCTTGAGCTTGCGGTGCGGCTTGAGCGACCCATCGCGCGGATCGATCTTGCGCAGCCCCACCTTCATGCGGATCGCCGGGCGGCCGAGGTGGATCTCGCGCTTCTCGACCCGCACGTCGAGCAGGTAGGGGTTGTCATAGGGCACGATCGCAAGCGAAATCCGGTCGCCATCGGCCAGCGGTCGGCTCCGGACATGCAGCAGCGCTGAGTACAGATCGAACACCGGCGAAAATTCGAACACTTTGGTGCTGCGTTGTTCCTTGTCGGATCCTTTCGGCTGGGTGGTCTCGACGCTTTCCACGCGGTCCGCAAAGTGCCGGGTGGTGAGCGTGACCGTCTCCCGGAGGTCCGTCTGCACATCGCGGAACCATCGCGGACGCAGTGTGGCGCTGTCGATTTCCGACGACGAGTCGCTGCTGTAGGGATGCATCAACGCCGCGGCTCCGCGGCTGCCGGCGTGGCAGCGAACCCGGGTGACACCGCGCCGTGAATCCGGATCGATTTCAATGCGGAGCGTTCCTGCGTCGACCAACCCGTTCCAGCTCAGGCGCATCGAGAACGCGTCCCGGCCGAGTGGCGGATGTGGCCCGGGATCCGGCGTGGTGAGTCCGCCGACCCAAGACGGACGGCCCCAGGCGAGCGAGGTCAGCACCAGGAAACAGCCGATCCACCATTGCATGACTTCCTGTGGGACGTGGATCCGCCGCCGTCAATTCACGATTGTTGCGATGGTCGTCTGCGCGGTGTTCCGAGTCAAAAATCCACCTGATGTGGATACCGACTGATTTTGCGCGTGACGAAGGATGTGTCGGGTGTAAAACCGCATCAGCAACTCATGTCCGGTCATTTGACGTATCAGCAGGCGGGGGTGGATACAAAGCGGGCGGCGCGGCTGGTGGGTGGAATCGGCGCGCATGTCGCGCGTACCCAGCGCCAGCGACGCCTTCACGGCGCATTCGGTTTGTTCGCCGCTTGCTACGACCTCAGCGCGTACCGCGAGCCGGTGATCATGACCGGCTGCGACGGCGTCGGGACGAAGCTTGAATTGCTGCTTGAGCGCGGCATGCTCGAAACGGCGGGCAAGGATCTGGTGGCGATGAACGTGAACGACATCCTCACCACCGGCGGCGACCCGCTGCTGTTTCTCGACTACATCGGCATCGCCGCCCTCGATGAGGAGCGGATCACGCGACTGATCGCCGGGATGGCCGACCACCTCGAAGCCTGCGGCTGCATCCTTGCCGGTGGCGAAACCGCGGAAATGCCCGGATTGGTGCCCGCGGAAGTGATCGAGCTTTCCGGCTTTTGCATCGGCTGCGCGGAGAAATCCGACCTCATTGATCCGACGACCGTGCGTGCCGGCGATGTGCTCGTCGGATACGCATCGGACAGCATCCACGCCAACGGCTGGTCGCTGGTGCGCAAGGTGCTCGAGCAGCACCCCGGCGAGGTCGACGACGAGGAACTCGGCGCGTGGCTCGCGCCGACCCGGCTTTACCACGATGTGGTGCGTGACTTGCGGGCGGCCGGGGTCAAGCCGCGTGCGATGGCGCACATCACCGGCGGCGGTCTGCCGGAGAACCTCGAGCGATTGTTCCGTGGCGTCGGTGCCGATCTCGAGATTCTGCCATGGCAAATTCCGGGGATCGACAAGCTCTTGCGTCATGTGGATGAACACGACCGTTTCCACACCTTCAACATGGGAATCGGCTGGGTGGTCATCGTGCCCGAGGAGGATGTCGGCCGCGCGCTGTCGGCTGGACCCGGCGGACGTGTGATCGGCCGCATGACGCCGCACGAGGGTGTACGGGTACGCGTGGCGGACGGCCCGACAGGCAATGCTTGAATTCCACCGATGGGCGATCCTCTCAAACACGAATGCGGGATCGCCGCGGTGCGGCTGAGAAAACCGCTCGCTTGGTATCACGACCGCTACGGCAGCTGCCTTTGGGGCTTCAACAAGTTGTTCCTCCTCATGGAGAAGCAGCACAACCGCGGCCAGGACGGCACCGGCATCGGCTGTGTGAAACTCGGCATGCCCAAGGGCTTGCCCTACGTCCACCGCCGCCGCGGCATCGACAAGGATGCGCTCGCCACACTCTTCCGCAAGGAGGTCAAACGCTTCCACAAACTCGCACGCAAAGGGGTGATTGACAAAAAGGACCCCGAGAGCGTCCGGCAGGGCTTCGACTTCGGCGGTGAAATCCTCGTCGGCCACCTGCGCTACGGCACCTCCGGTGAATTCGACGAGGGTGCCTGCCATCCGTTTCTGCGCCGCAGCAATTGGCCGACCCGCACCCTCATGGTCATGGGGAATTTCAACATGACCAATGCCGCGGAACTCAACCAGGTGCTCATCCGCCGCGGTCAGCATCCGGTGGTGGGCACCGACACGCAGACGGTGCTTGAGGAAATCGGCTACCATCTCGACGAAGCACACACCGACCTTTACCGCAGCCTGCGCGACCAAGGCGTGCCGGGCGAGGAAATCCCCGACCGCATTTCGGCCGCGCTCGACGTGACGCGCTTGGTCTCCGAGTCGGCCGCCGCGTGGGACGGTGGTTACGCGATCTGCGGGGTCATCGGCAACGGCGACTTGTTCGTGATGCGCGACCCCAACGGCATCCGTCCCTGCCACATGCTCGTCACCGACGAGGTCGTCGCGTTCGCCTCCGAGCGCGTGCCGCTGATGACCGTCTTCGAGGCATCCGCCGACGAGATCCGCACGGTGGATCCCGGACATGTCGTGACGGTGAAATCCGACGGCAGGCTGGTGGAGGATGCATTTGCGGAGCCGCGGTCGTTCACGCCCTGCTCGTTCGAGAGGATCTACTTTTCACGCGGCAATGATCCGCGAATCTATCAGGAGCGCAAGGCGATGGGTGCGGCGCTGGTGCCGCAGGTGCTGGATGCCACGGGCGAATGCCTCGAGCGCACGGTGTTCTCGTTCGTGCCCAATACCGCGGAAACCGCCTATCACGGATTGATGGACGGGCTGCGCATGCACCGCCGTCGCCAGGTGCGCGAGGGCATCCTCAAGGCAGCGGAAGAGGGACTGCTCACGCCGGAGGTGGTCGACGACCTGATCCTGCGCAACTGGCCGCGCGGTGAGAAGGTCGCGCACAAGGACATCAAGCTCCGCACCTTCATTTCCCAAGAAAAAAGCCGCGACCAGCTCGTGTCCCACGTCTACGACATCACCTACGGCGTGGTCGGGCCGGACGACATGCTGGTGGCGATCGACGACTCGATCGTGCGCGGCACGACGCTGCGCCAGTCGATCCTCAAGATGCTGGCGCGCACACGACCCAAGGGGATCGTCGTGTGCTCGACCGCGCCACAGATCCGCTATCCCGACTGCTACGGCATCGACATGTCGGAGCTGGGCAAGTTCATCGCGTTCCAGGCGGCGGTCTCGCTGCACCGCCGCGCCGGCCGCTGGGAGCTGATCGATGCCGTCTACGAGGCATGTCGTTCCGAGCTGGGCAAGCCCGTCGGCAAACGCGGCAATCCCGTGCGCCGGATCTACGACGGATTCACGGAGGAGGAAATCGCCGACGAGATCGGACGGATGGTTTATCCCGAGGACTGCGGATGGCACGGCACGGTGCGGGTGATCTTCCAGACGATCGAGAACCTGCGCCGGGCGATCGAAGGCCCGTGCGGGGATTGGTACTTCACCGGTGATTATCCGACTCCCGGCGGGTACTCGATGGTCAATCACGCGTTCCTCCGCTGGTACGAGGGTGTCGGAGGCCGCAGCTACGATCTGCCGCTGTGATCCCCGGGGCTTTGCTCCTTGCCGGTCCGGCCCCTTGACTTCAACTTATCTGCACGGTGAAGGAACAGATCGAGGAGCTCGAGCGCTGGGCGGCCGACGTGGCGTTCGGGCGCGCCCGTGGGTTTCGCGCGGCGCTGATGCGCTTTCTGATGCTCGCGCTGTCCGGCTTGTTCCGCATCGCGGTGTGGCTCCGGCTCTGGCTGTACCGCTCTAGCTGGCGGCCCCAGCGCCACCTTGGCGTGCGCGTGGTCTCGGTGGGAAACCTCACCATGGGCGGCACCGGCAAAACCCCGGTGGTCGAGCTGCTCGCCCGCTCGTTGCGCGACCGTGGCCGACAAGTGGCGATCCTCTCGCGCGGATACAAGAGCCGCAGGCTCGAACGCCCGCAACGCTGGCGCGACGCCGCCAACCGCCCGATTCCATCCTGGGAAATGCCCAAAGTCGTTTCCAGCGGCACCGAGCTGTTGCTGGACTCCGTGCATGCCGGGGACGAGCCGTACATGCTTGCGAAGAATCTCGACGGCGTGGCGGTGCTTGCCGGGAAGAACCGGATCACCAGCGGGTTATTCGCCGTCAAGCATCTGGCGGCGGACACCTTGCTGCTCGACGATGGCATGCAGCATCTCGACCTGGCGCGCAGCACCGAGATCGTCCTAGTGGATGCGACGTCTCCCTTCGGCAACGGAGCCCTGTTGCCGCGTGGGACACTGCGGGAGCCGCCCGCGCACCTCGCGCGCGCCACGCACATCCTGATCACCCGCTGCGACGGATCACCGAACGAGGATCTCATCCGCAGACTGCGACGGCACAACGACACGGCCGCGGTCATCGAGTGCGCCCACGGTCCGGTCCATGTTGAGAACGTCTTCACAGGAGAACGTCGACCCCTCGACTTTCTCCGCGACCAATGGGTTGGCGCGATCAGTGCCATCGCCATGCCGGAGGCCTTCGAGGAGTCGTTGCGCAAGCTCGGGGCGCGTGTCGAAATCACCCGGCGGTTCGCCGATCATCATCGGTTCCAACGCAAGGACATCGAGCGGTTCATGCAGCGCTGCGTCGAGCGCGACATGCAGTTGATTCTCACCACCGAAAAGGATGCGGTGAGATTTCCGCGTCCACGATCGATTGATGTTCCGGTTTATTTCCTGCGCATCGAAGTGCGGATCCTGCGTGGTCGAGAGGCATGGGACTCGCTGGTGGACGGCCTGTGCCGGGTGGATCCGGCGGAGGGTGGCCCGCTCCGTCACCTGCACGCGCGGGCCGGTTGAGCGGTAGCGGCAGTGCCGGGCGGATCAGCTTTTCGGGTGCTTCTTGGGCGGTGATGCGGCAGCCTTCTTCGACTGACCTGATGGCTTGGATGCCTTGGGAGCATTCGTGAACTCGGGATTCGCTGTGCTGCTCAGCCCGTAGCGGCGGATCATGTTGTAAACCGTACGCAGACTCACCTTGAGGCGTTGTGCGGTCCGCCGACGGTTGCCGCCACAGGACTCAAGTGCCGCTTCAAGACTGGCCTTGGTGATTTCATCGATGCTCGACAGTCCCAGTGGGATCATCCGCGACGAATGCTGGGTGCCGATGGTCCGGGATTCGAGTCGAGGCAGGTCGTCCGGGCCAACGAGGCCATCACGGGTGTGGGTGACGGCGTGTTCCATGACACTCTGCAATTCGCTGAGGTTTCCCGGCCATGAGTGGTCGATGAGCATTTCAAGCGCCTGTTGGGTCATGGTCGGCCGCCGCAACCTGAGTCTGACGCAGATCCGGGTGATCGCGTCCTCGCACAGCAGGGAAATGTCCTTGATCCGAGAAGAAAGGCCGGGAACGTCGACATGGTGTACGGTGAGCAAATACCAGAGGTCGCGCCGGAATTGATCGGTGGCGATGAGGGCCGGCAAGTCTGACGCCGAGGACACGATCAAGCGGCAGGCATCGGGGGACGGGCACTGCTGTTGGTCCTGAAGCCAGTTCACCAAGGACTGTTGGGCATGGGGGCCGAGCAGGTTGATGTTTTCCAGATATAGTGTCGTTGCCGGATGCCGACAAAGCAGGCCTCGCACGCCTGCAACGTTTCTGGCCGGTTGAATGGAAGGTGTGCCAAACAACTCGGCTTCGATTTGCGCGGCGGGGATGCTGAGGAGATCCAACACATGCATCGACCGGTCGGAAAACTGGCTTTGATCATGAATGCACTTGGCAAATGCCCGCTTGCCGCTGTTGTGCGGACCGGTGATGACCACCGGTGAACTGGTGCGAGATGCCTGTGTCGCGGCTTTGATCGCGGCGCGCATGGCAGGCGACTTCCATCTGCCGTTGATGAAAGTAGACGACACCTTGACCGGCAAAAATGGTCTTCGTCGTGCAATGGCAGACTTGATTGCTCCCAGTACGACGGAGGGATCGAACGGATTTATAAAATAATCCTCAGCGCCGGCTTTCATCGCCTGGACTGCTGGTTCCGCACGACTGTCAGCGGTGAGGATGAAGCATGGTAGACCCGGAATCATCAGGCGCAGGTTGCGAAGAAGTTCGACGCTGCTCTTGTCCGGGAGCGGGTGACCGATCAGCACCGCACACGCTGCTTCACGATTGCGTGCGAGCCGAAGGCACGACTCCGCTGTGGAAAACGCCACGACATGAAGTCCGTCATCCTCCAACAGAGACCGGATCACGCCGAGCGTTGTCCGATTTTCCTCGATGACCCAGACTGAGTTTTTTTCGTCACTCCCTCTCGAAGCAGATGGCGTTTGCATGGATGGCTCGTCGCTCACCGTTGCGAAACTTAGTGTCTGTCCGCATCTCATCAATCGGGCATCATTGGCAAAATGCAAGGATTGCATTCCATGATCGCGTCATGCGTCGGCGGAGAATATCAGAATTATCCCTTGAAATGATGATGTTTTGATAAAGTATCATGCCGAATTGTGGCTTGGGCTCCAGCTTGGAGGCGTGGCGCGGAGTAAACCGGACAGGCCAAGAAACCGCAGTGGTGTCATCTACTTCCTATGTGCTGTACTCGACGGCTGCTCGCGCAGATCGTGGCCTGGGACATCCGCAGCAACATGCGCGAGATCGACTCCGAAATCGTCCTGCAAAAAAGCCCGTAAGGCCTCGAAATCACTGGTTTCGTCTCGCTTTCGGGTTCAGCTGTGCTCGATCCAGCGGCGGATTTCCTCCTCGCCGATGACCGGCACTCCCATCTGATCTGCTTTCTCCCTTTTGGATCCACCGCCTTCGCCTGCGAGCAGGTAGTCGGTTTTCGCGGAGATGCTGCCGCTGACGCGTCCGCCGTTGGCTTCGATCAGGTCCTTCATCGCATCGCGGTCGATGGTCAGCGTGCCGGTGATGACAAATGATTTTCCGGTGAGCGGACCATCGGCGGATTGCGGCCGGTGGTTCGCCGACTTCGGGTTCAATCCGAGCGCGTGCATGCGCCGGAGAACTTCTTTGCCCGCATCCGACGCGAAGAACGTGGTGACGCTCTCGGCGACCGCGGGGCCGACGTCGCCGCTGATCGAGTGCCGCGCCAGCAGCTCGTTTTTTTTCTTTGCGTCGCTCCGCGTGTCGCTCGCGAGTTCCGCGAGCACGGGGGATCCGGCGAGTGAGGTGAGGTCGTCGTGGAGGCGTGCGAGTTCCTTCGAGGCCGATTCGCCGACGTGGCGGATGCCCATGGCGAACAGCCAGCGGTGAAGCGGCAGCTTACGGGCGTCGTCGAGGGCGACGCACACCTTCGCGGCATTCTTCGTGCCGAACCGCCGCGGGCTTTCGTCGGTGCCGAGGTTGAGATCGGCGAGCGCGTCGGCGGAGAGGTCGAACAAATCGAGAGGTGTCGTGCAGAGGTTGCGGCGCACCAACGCGTCGGCGACGGTGCCTCCCACGCCTTCGATATCGAGCGCCTTGCGCGAGCTGAAGTGGCTGATGCGGGTGACCGCCTGGGCCGGGCATTGGAAGTTGGTGCAGCGCCACGCGACGAATCCCTCTTCCTGCGTGATCGGGCCGCCGCAAGACGGGCAGCGTCCGCCGACGTGGTCGACGATGGAAAATGCAGCCGCATGTTTCGCGGGGTGGACCACTTTCACCACGGCGGGGATGATCTCGCCGGCTTTTTCCACCAGCACGGTGGCGCCGATGTGGATGCCCTTGCGGTCGATTTCGTCCTGGTTGTGCAGGGTCGCCCGCGACACGGTGGAGCCGGAAATCAGCACCGGCTTGAGCGCGGCGACCGGCGTGAGCACGCCGGTGCGGCCGACCTGGATGGTGATATCCTCGAGCAGCGTTTCTTTCTGTTCTGGCAGGAATTTGTACGCGGCGGCCCACCGTGGCGCGCGTGAGGTGAATCCCAGCGACTGTCGTTCGCCATAATCGACCACCTTGACGACCGCGCCGTCGGTGCCGTGATCTAACGTGTGGCGATGCTGGTTGATCCGGTCGACCGCCTCGATCAGCTCGTCGAGATCGCGAGCGACGATCACCGGGCCGTTGCGTGGGATCCCGAGTGCGTCGAGCAGATCGTGGAATGCGTGTTCATCAGTGAGCCGTTCGCCATCGTACGCGCCGATCCCGTGGGCGAGGAATGCGAGCGGCCGCTTGGCGACGACCTTCGGATCGAGTTGCTTGAGGGTTCCGGCGGTGGCATTGCGCGGATTGGCAAAGGTCGGCTGTCCTTCCTCGTCGCGTTCCTCGTTCATGGCGGCGAACGCCTCGTTGGGCATGAAGATTTCGCCTCGCACCTCGAGCACACGCGGGATGCCGTCGGCCGGGGTCCCGCCTGCGGACGGGGTTTCACGATCGAGCTTGAGCGGAATGCTGCGGATCGTGCGCACGTTGTGGGTGATGTCGTCGCCGGTGGTGCCGTCGCCGCGGGTGGCCGCGTAGGCCAGTCTGCCGTCACGGTACATGAGCGACACCGCCACGCCGTCGATCTTCGGCTCGACCGTCACGGTGATGTCGCTGCGGCCAAGTCCCTTGCGCAGCCGCTGGTAAAACTCGACCAATTCCTGCTCGGCTCTTCCCGTGGCGCTCGCGCGCGCAACCTCCGGGGTGAGTTCGAAGACATCATCGATGGACAGCATCGGCACTTCGTGCTGGATCTGGCGAAAACCCTCGATCGGTTCGCCACCGACGCGTAGCGTAGGCGAATCCGGATCAGCGAATTCCGGATGCGTGGCCTCGAGGGTTTCGAGTTCACGGAACAACCGGTCGTAATCCGCATCGGAGATTTCCGGAGCGGCCTTGGTGTAGTAGAGCCGGTTGTGTCGTTCCAGCTCCGCACGCAGGAAGCGGATGCGCGCGTCGGCTCCTGATGAGGCGGGCCGGGGCAGGCTGAACAGGTCGGGCTCCTCCATGCGCCCAGTGTCGGGCCATCCGGCGCGGCATTCAAGACGCATGCGCGCGGCGGGGCCGGTCACCTGCGGATGAGCAAGCTGGAGCCGGTCATCTGCGGCGGTTTGGAAATCCCCAGCATGTCGAGCAGGGTGGGGGCGACATCGGCGAGGATGCCGTCTCGCAACCGCAACTCCGCAGCGTCGGCCGCGACATACACGACGTGGACGAGATTGGTGGTATGGGCGGTGTGCGGTGATCCGTCCGGGTTCTTCATCTGCTCGCAATTCCCATGATCGGCGGTGACGAGCACTTTTCCGCCGAGCCTCAAGGTTTCCTCGACCACCGCCCGCACTCCCGCATCGACCGTTTCGACCGCCCGGACCGCGGCACCGACCACGCCGGTGTGACCGACCATGTCCGGGTTGGCGTAGTTGAGGATGACGAGATCGTACTCCGAGAGTTTCGAGACCACGGTCGCGGTCACTTCCGCTGCGCTCATCTCCGGCTTGAGGTCATAGGTCGGCACATCCTTGGGCGAGGGAATGATGATCCGGTCCTCGCCAGCGTTCGGTGTCTCGACACCGCCGTTGAAGAAATACGTGACGTGCGGATATTTTTCGGTTTCGGCGATGCGCAGTTGAGAGCGTCCCGCGTCAGCCACCGCCTCACCGAGCGTCATCTCCAGCGATTGGGACGCAAAGACGACCGGGCAATCGTACGTCGCATCGTATTCGGTGAGCGTCACGTAGTGCACGGACGGCACGGCACCGCGCTCGAACCCGTCGAAATCCGGCTTCAAGAACGCGTCGGACAACTCGCGGGCGCGATCCGCCCGGAAGTTGAAGAGCAAGACGACGTCTCCATCGCGGATGCCGCGTGATGCGGATTCACCGAACACCATCGCCGGCATGAACTCGTCGGTGTTTCCCCGTTCGTATTGCTGGGCAACCGCCGTGTTCGCCGTGGACGCGCACGACTCACCGATCCCGTGCACGATCGCGTCCCAGGCCAACTTCACGCGGTCCCAGCGCTTGTCGCGATCCATCGCGAAATAGCGGCCGACGACGGTGTCGATGCGGGCACCCGTGTCCCGGATCTCCCGATCGAGGTGCTCAAGATAGCCCGCGCCTCCGGTCGGCGTTGTGTCGCGTCCGTCGGTGATCGCGTGAATCCGGATGTCGGCCACTCCCGCAGCGGCGGCCAACCGGGTGAGCGCGACCAAGTGGTCGAGGTGACTGTGCACGCCGCCGTCGGACACCAGTCCGATCAGATGCAGGCGCGAGCGTCCCGCCTGATCGAAGGCCGACTGGAGCACTGGGTTGCGCGCGAGTTCTCCATCGGCGATGGCTTTGCCGATGCGTGTGAGGTCCTGATAGACGATGCGGCCCGCTCCCAGGTTGAGGTGGCCGACTTCGGAATTGCCCATTTGTCCGGGTGGCAGGCCGACGTCCATGCCCGACGCACTCAGGAATGCCTTGGGATATTGCGCGAGCAGTTGGTCATGGAACGGCGTTTTCGCGAGCAGCACCGAGTTGCCGTCGGCCTCGGCCGTCGCCTTGCCGCCGGGGTTCACGCCCCAGCCGTCGCGGATGATGAGCACTACAGGAGATCTCGCCATAACGATCCGCCATACCGCAGGTGATTGCCGCGGGCAAGTCCCGGAATGTTGATTCGACGCGGTGTCACGCTCCGGTATGAATGAGTCAGTCCGCGACCTCGGGCCAGCGGGTGTGGAACCATTCGCCGCGCGGGCGGTCGGTGCGCTCGTAGGTGTGTGCACCGAAGAAATCGCGTTGTGCCTGCAACAGGTTGGCGGGCAGGACGGCGCTGCGGAAGCTGTCGTAGTAGGCGAGTGAAGCGGCGAATGACGGCACCGGAATGCCGGCGAGCGCCGCCATCGAGACGACTTCGCGCCAACGCTGCTGGCTGCGATTGAGCGCATCCCTGAAAAACGGGGCGAACATCAGGTTTTCCAGCGAGGGGTCGGCGCGGTAGGCCTCGGTGATCGGGTTGAGGAACTTCGCGCGGATGATGCAGCCGCCGCGCCAGATTGCGGCAATGCGCGACAAGTCGAGATTCCATCCCTTCTCGCGACTCATGGTGGCAATCAGGTCGAGCCCTTGAGCGTACGAGACGATCTTCGATGCGTACAGCGCGTCATGCACCATTCCAACCAGCGCGGCTTTGTCTCTGGCCGTGATGGATTCCGCCGGTCGATCGAAGATCCTGCTGGCGGCGACGCGTCGCTCCTTCATCGACGAGAGGATGCGCGCTTCGACGGCTGCATGAATCGTGGAAATCACCACGCCGTTGTCGATCGCGCTTTGCAGCGTCCACTTGCCGGTGCCTTTCTGGCCGGCCGCGTCGAGGATGAGGTCGACCAATGGCAGGCCGGTCTCCGGATCGGTCTGGCGGAAAATCTCCGCGGTGATCTGGATCAGGTAGCTTTCAAGGTCGCCGTCATTCCATGCGGTGAACACCTCGGCGAGTTCGCTGGCACTGAAACCCGCTGACTTGAACAGGTGATAGGCCTCGCAGATCAACTGCATGTCGCCGTACTCGATGCCGTTGTGGATCATCTTGACGTAATGTCCGGATCCGCCCGGGCCGATGTGGGTCACGCACGGCTCACCCTCCGCCCTCGCGGCGATCGCTTCGAAGATCGGCCGCATCACCTCCCAGGTGGAGGCCGGTCCGCCGGGCATGATCGCCGGGCCTTTGCGCGCGCCTTCCTCGCCGCCGGACACACCGGCACCGATGAATCGCAAGCCGAGCCCGCGCAGGCGTTCGTCGCGACGCTCGGTGTCGGTGTAGAGCGAATTGCCACCGTCGATTACGATGTCGTCCTTGTCCAGCAGCGGCACGAGCGAGTCGATCACCGCATCGACGGCCGCTCCGGCCTTGACCATGATCATGATCTTGCGCGGCCTGGCGAGAGAGCCGACGAATTCCTCCAGTGTGGTCGCTCCGAACATCGCCTTGCCGGGATGGGCCGCCACAAATTCCCGGGTGACGGAGCCGGTGCGGTTGAAGACCGCGACGCGGAATCCGCGGGACTCGACATTGAGCACGAGGTTCTGGCCCATCACCGCCAGACCGATCAGACCGAAATCGTGGTTCGTCATGGGAAAATCCCCGCGATCACGGGGACGCTGGTTTTAGCCCATGGTTCGCCTCGGGATCAACCCCGGGTTGCCATCGGCGCGCGGATTGTCCACGCTTTGCCCTGTGAACCTTCCCAACGCGATCACGCTGTCGCGCCTCCTGCTCACGGCGTTGTTCATCGCCGGCACCGCATGGGGCGGCACGACGGGGCACTGGGTGGCGTTGGTCAGTTTCGTCGTCGCCGCCGTGTCGGATTTTCTCGACGGGTGGCTGGCCCGGCGGATGGGACTGGTGACGCCCATGGGCAAACTGCTGGATCCGCTCGCAGACAAAGTGCTCGTTTGTTCCGCCTACGTTTACTTGAGCGCGGAAGGGTTGTGTCCGGTGTGGATCACAGTGATGATTCTGGCGCGCGAATTTCTCGTCACCGGTCTGCGCCAGATCGCGATGGAGGCGGGGCAGGTGATCGCGGCCGAAGGGCTCGGCAAATGGAAGACCGGCATGCAGTTGTGCTTCTGCATCACTTGTTTGTGCGGCTACGCGTTTGGTCCGCTTGAGTCGGAAAATTTCTTTGTCAGGTTGATCCGATACCTGTCCGACCCGCAGGGCTGGCTCACGCCGTGGTCGATGTGGATCGCGCTCGTCCTCACGGTGCTTTCGGGTCTCGCGTATCTGAAGGCGTCGTGGTCCTTGCTGCGGATGAAGTGAGGAGGATGCGGGGATCGCTCTTGGATTGGCGGATGCCGACCAGCGATCTCTGATTTGCCGGATCTCACCCATCAAGCGCCACCCGGCTTGAGCCAGTAGAGCACGGCCATGCGCACGGCGATGCCGTTCTCGACCTGGTCGTTGATGAGTGAGAACTCGTAATCCATGACGGCATCGCAGAGTTCCACCCCGCGGTTCACCGGGCCCGGGTGCATGATGTAGATGCCTTGGTCGTGCAGGATGCGCAGGCGTTCCTCGGTGACGCCGTAGAGCCGGTGGTACTCGCGCAGGCTCGGGAAGTACTGGGCTTCCTGGCGTTCCATTTGCACACGGAGCAGGTAAATCACCTCCGGCCGCCAGCCCATCGCCTCGTCGTACGAGGTGAACCGGCGGACACCGTCGGGCAGGCGAGCGGGCACGAGCGATCCGGGTCCGAGGTAGGCCACCTCGACGCCGAGCTTGCGCAGCGCGAGGCTGGTGGATCGCGCGACGCGCGAGTGGAGGATGTCGCCCACGATGAGGACGCGCCGGCCGTCGGTTTGCGGAAACTTCTCGCGGAGCGTGAATGCGTCGAGCAATCCTTGTGTTGGATGGGCGTGGGCACCGTCGCCGGCGTTGACGACCGACGCGCGGGTGAGGCGGGCGATCGTGCCGGGCATCCCCGACGCCATGTGGCGCACGATCACATAGTCGGTGCGCATGGCTTGCAGCGTTTCAATCGTTTCCCTCACCGATTCGCCCTTGGCGATCGACGAGTGGCCGACATCGAAGTTGGTGACATCCGCGGAGAGCCGTTTCGCGGCGACTTCGAACGACGAGTG
Source organism: Verrucomicrobiota bacterium (assembly GCA_016871685.1). Lineage (GTDB taxonomy): Bacteria > Verrucomicrobiota > Verrucomicrobiia > Verrucomicrobiales > Akkermansiaceae > Luteolibacter. The sequence goes on along the minus strand of VHCM01000016.1, from coordinate 1,568 downwards.
GGTCCGGGTGCTTGGCTCGTAGAAGAGCATGAGCACCGACTTGCCCTTGAGCGCGGGCACTTTTTTCACCGACCGGGTGAAGAGTTCCTTGAATGGGGCGGATTGGTCGAGCAGGTGTTCGATCTCGCTTCGGTCGAGGGCTTCGATGTCGAGCAGGTCTTTACGGGGCATGGAGAAGATGGGGAACGTGTTGCAGGGTGGCGAAGGCGGAAAGAAGCAGGCAGAGGATCGCGATGAATGCGGCGTGATGTCTCGACAATGGGCGGAGGATCAGGATGCAGGCGGCGACGACCAATGACGCGGCCGCACAGCCGACGGTGGCGCGAAGCGGCCAATCATTCAGGAACAAACGACCGGCGCAGCCGAAGGCCAACAAGTAGCCGGTCGCGATGAGCGCCGGGTGGGCATGGATGAAACCGGGATGGGTCGCCGTTCCGCCAATCGACGCAAGCGCGTCGCGACGCCGGATTTCCTCCAACTCCTCGTGACTGCGACGTCGTGAGGGGATCGGCGATGTCAGATCGGCGATCGGGGCGCGCGTGGCAATCGGGCGTGGCGTGTTGATTTTGGGTGGCAATTGCAGGCGGATCGCTGGTTCTTTGTCTTCGACTTCGGGTTCCGGGAGTCTGGCGTCGGCGATGATCGTCGCATCTGCCGTCGCAGCACCGATGATCCGGACCGCGGCCTCCGCGGCCGGTGGCGGATCGATCCTTTGGCGAGGCGGAGCGGCTGGCGCGCGGGTCCCGGGAGAAATCGCATGGTCCGGAGCGGGGTGCTCCGTTTCATCGATCACCGGTGGAATGCCCAGCGACTCGCGGAGGAGGGAGATTTCCTCCGGCGACTTGCGGCGCTGGGGCAGCGGGCTCATGCGGGTTCCTTGGAATCGATCCGGACTTCGTCACGTCCGTCGCAGCGCTCGAGCGAGACGTGGACGTGGTCGAGTCGGCGGGTCGGCAGGGTGATGCCGACGTAATCCGGCTGCACTGGCATTTCGCGGTGACCGCGGTCGATGAGCACCGCGAGTTCGACCTTGGCGGGCCGACCATAGTCGGAAATGGCGTCGAGCGCGGCACGGATGGTGCGGCCGGTGAACAAGACATCGTCGACGAGGATGATGTGCGCGCCATCGACCGGGAAGGGGATGTCGGTTTCCTGAATCGCCGGGTTTTCGCGCAAGTGTTCGAAATCGTCGCGGTAGAGCGAGATGTCGAGCACGCCGAACGAGAGATCGCGATCACCGTCGGCGGCCAGCAGATTGAGCACGCGCTCGGCGACCTCGTCACCCCGGCTGCGGATGCCCACCAAGGCAAGTGGTTTGCCCCCCGTGCGCTCGCGGATTCCGTCCGCCAGCGTTTGCACGCCTCGTGCGATGTCATCGGCATCCAGCATCCTGTCGCTCATGGGTTTACGGAGTCGAAGTGGAGGATGCCGATGTCGCGGCGGCGTTGCAAGCCGTCGAATCGGATCCGGTCCGCCGCAGCATGGGCCGCCGCGACCGCGGAATCACGCGTCGAGCCGGTGGCCACCACCGCGAGGACGCGTCCGCCGCAGGTTTCCCAGCGGCCGTC
>VHCM01000015.1 GCA_016871685.1 Verrucomicrobiota bacterium | reverse complement strand
ACCCGCGGCAAGCTACACGATTGAAGCCAGCACGAATCTCGTCGATTGGTCGCCGATCGCGGCACCGATTGCCTCGCAAGGAGCGACGACCACGGCAACCATCGATCTTGCCGAAACGCCCCACGCCGGTGCGCCGCGGTTGTTCATGCGCGTGCGGGCGGAGTGATGGCACGCCCAAGCGGCGGCGTCCGCGGTCAGTCGCGGCGCGTGAGTTCGACGAACACGTCTTCGAGCGTCGCTTGATGGCGGAACACCGACCTCAGCGGCCACCCGTTCGCCGCTGCCAGCGCAGCCACGCGTTCGCGCGCGTCGGTGCCCGAATCGACCCACAACGTCAACCGCGTCCAACCGTCGTCGAGCAGCTCGGACTGCACTTTCTTGACCTGGTTCATTTCGCCCAGCGCACGCGATGCGGCATCGGGATCGATCTTGAGCTCCACTTCGATTCGCCCTGCCGCCCGCATGCACGCGGTGAGATTGGCCGGCGTGTCGGACGCCTTGATGCGTCCTTGGTCGATGATGATCACGCGACCACAGGTCATCTCGACCTCGTGCAGGATGTGGGTGGAAAGCAAGATGGTGCGCGACTCGCCCAGCCGCCGGATCAACGAGCGGATCTGGCGGATCTGGTTTGGATCGAGCCCGTTGGTCGGCTCATCGAGGATGAGCAGCTCGGGATCGTGCACCAACGCGTCGGCCAATCCCACGCGCTGGCGATAACCCTTGGACAACGCACCGATCATCCTGCGGCGCACCGGCTCGAGCCCGCAGGTCTCGATCACGGCCGCGACGCGCTCGCGCACCCGGCTTCCGCGCAAGCCTTTGAGTTGGGCGCGGAATTTCAAGTACTCCCTCACGCGCATGTCGTCGTAGAGCGGCACGTTCTCCGGCATGTATCCGATCTTCGCACGGGCCTCGACCGACTCGCGGAAGACATCGAGCCCCGCAACGGCAACGGTACCCGAACTCGGCGGCAGATAGCCGGTGAGCATGCGCATCGTGGTGGTCTTGCCCGCGCCGTTGGGCCCGAGAAACCCGACGACCTCGCCGCGGCCGACCGAAAAACTGATGTCGCGAACCGCTTCGTGGCGGGCGTAGCGCTTGGTGAGATGGCTGACCTCGATCATCGTGGATGGCGCGGACGCACCGCGGGTTCCCAGCGATTGATGGACCAGCACCGCAGGGCGGCCAAGCCGGAAATGCTGACCGCTTCAATCGGCACTGGATCGCTCGTCCGCCGACGGGAACACTGGCCGCGTGCCGACTGGCGAGGACAAACCCCGATGCACCGGCAGCGCGCCCGGGTCGCGCCGGGCATTCCGCAACGCACTGGTGCGCTGGTTTGCGAAACACGGCAAGGACTACCCGTGGCGCCGCACCACCGATCCGCATGCGATCCTCGTCTCCGAAGTGATGCTCCAGCAGACGCAGATCGCCACCGTGCTGGCCAAAGGATCGTTCACCAGCTTCCTCGAAACCTTTCCCGACACGACGTCGCTCGCCGCGGCCGACGACGCCTCACTGCTCAAGGCGTGGGAAGGCCTCGGCTACTACCGCCGCGCGCGAATGCTGCGCGGGACCGCTCGCGCGGTGATGATGGATCACGGCGGGATTTTTCCCACCAACGAACGCACACTGATGTCGCTGCCCGGCATCGGCCGCTACACCGCAGGCGCGCTGCGCGCGTTCGCCTTCGGCCTGCCCGCAGTGCTCGTCGATGGCAACGTCGCGCGCGTACTCGCACGCGTCATGGATTTTCACGAACCCGTCGATCTGCCGAAATCGCAGGCACGCCTGTGGGAATGGGCGGAAACACTCGCCGACCCCGCGCGGCCGCGCGAATACCACAGCGCGCTGATGGAGCTGGGTCAGACACTCTGCCGCCCTCGCGCCCCGCAATGCGCGCACTGCCCGGTCGCCCGATTCTGCGCGACGCGCGACCCGGCGGCACTGCCGGTCAAGCGCACGCGCATCCGGCCGACCGATCTCGTCGAACACGCGCTGTGGCTGCGCGACGCGAAGGGGCACATCCTGCTCGCCCAAGCGGCGGGCGCGCGCCGCACCGGATTGTGGCAACTCCCGTTGCGTGGTGCCACGGAGGTCGCCGACCTGCCATTGCTCGCCGAGTCGCGCTACACGATCACGCGATACCGCGTGACGCTGCGGGTGCACGATGGCAACGCGCGACGCAAACAAATCCGGCCCGATCCGGGCGAGACATGGATCCCGCCCGGCGAAACCACCCAACTCGCCATGGCCGCACCCTTCCGTAAAGTCGTGGATCAATTGCTGCCCGATGATGGAAATCGGATGTGACGCGACCCCACACTTGTGCTTCCTTGCCCGCGCATGTCTGCCGTCGCACGATCCGCCGCAGCCGCGATCATCATCGGCTTGCTGCATTCCTGCGCGGGTACACCACCCGCGCCCGACGACCGCCCCCCCGGTCTGCAGATCCGGCAACAAGTAGCAGGCCGCATCGCTGCGGTGCTCGTCACCCACGGCCATGACGACGATCCAGTGAAGCAGCGCAAGGCACCCGCCCAACCACCGGACGACGCCGACGGCGGATCCGCCACGCCGGTCTCCCACGATGGATACTTTCTCACGGCCAATCACGTCCTGTCGCGTGAACAGGGTAGGAACGTCTTCGTGATCCACTCGGCTGGCAGCGGCTGGATCCGCTCGAAGGCACGCATCGTCTGGCGTTCGGAGTCGGCCGACCTCGCGTTGCTCCATGTGCCGACGGCCACGCCAGACCACTACCGCTGGTCGGCTGCGGATCGCTGGCTGCCTACGGGCACGCGTGTGATCCACGGCGGCATCGCCACCGGCATGCGCTCCGGCCACGGCAGGCTCGCCAGCCCGCTGCGGCCCGAATCGGGCATGCAGACACACCGGCGGTTCAAGATCGACCTCCCACTGCTACCGGGCGACAGCGGCGGACCCGTCGTCAATGCCGATGGCGCGCTGGTCGGTATCAATTCGTCGGTCGAATTCATCGTGCCGATGGAAACCATGATCTTCATCGACTCCGAATGCGTTCGGCCGAACGTGCGTCGGCTCGAGGCACGCATCGAAGCCGACCGCAACCGCCGCGCCGAAGGACGCGATCGATCGTCATGATGCGGCTTCTGCAACTCCTCTGGCACCGATGGCCGCGGGCGGCGTGCGCGGCCATCGCCCTCGCCACAACGGCGTGCGCCTATTACGAGGAATCCGGTCTGCCGGGAAGCGCCTCGTCAATGGCCCACAACCAAATGATGGTGGTGCGCAAGGATCCGCCGACATTCGGCCACTACCGGCTCACCATGCTGATGCAACAGCATCCCGATCTGGTATCATTCGTCCGCACTCGGGGCGCGCCCGATTTTCTCGCCGAAACATCAAGCGACGGCAGACACTACCGCATCTTGTACTATCTCCAAAAACGCCAGGCCTTCGCGTGCCGCACCCGCACCGAGCACGATGGCTCGCTGGAGTTCGCAGGCCCCTACCCGATCACCCGCTGGGAGCGGCAGATCCTGCGCAGCCTTCTCGATGACGGCAAGGCACCCCAAGGGTGAAGCCGAGCCCAAAAGGGGTCAGGCTGCAAATCTTGACAAACGCCTCCACCCCTTGCCGCCTGGATCGATGCAGCAAGGCATCGCACATGCCGATCGCAACGCGGCAACCCCATCTGCCAAAGCGCCCGCACCGTTCCGCTCAACACCCGGGCCCGGATGCATTCTGTCAAGATTTGCAGCCTGACCCCTATTTGCACTTGAGGCCGATGATCCAGCGTGTGTCGATCCCGTTTGCGGCCGCAAGCAGGGACCCGACGACCGCCCCGCGATGGCAGTTGTCCCCACCAACCATCGCGTTGGCAATGATGCCGGCATCGAAATCATCGTGATACTTCCACGAAAGGTACAACGCGGCGGGAAACGCTTGATCGATGTAGCACGCGGGACTGATCACTTGACCGATGATTTCCAAATCCCGACGCCTCGCCCACTGTTCCGCTTTGCGGCACGAGAACCAGTCCCCGGCCTCACGCGCAATCGCCTCTCGCAGGGGCGTCCCGGCGATCACGGACTTCAACAATCGCGCCAGGCAGTCGGCAGCGCGCAGGACATTACCATGGCGGTGCGTGAGGGCGACATGCTCCTTCACCGAGCCACGCCAATCGGCACCCTCTGGCAACGCTGCGAGGAGCGCGGGGACCTGGGCAAGGCCTCCGATGTGTTCATCGGAAATCCCGCACTTGGTGATCCGCTTTCCCTGCGCGTAGCGGGTGAAGAATCCGCGGTGGTACTCCTCGAGATAAGTATCGCGATGCCAGCCTGGTTGCAGCATGCGGGCGACGTACCGCTCGGCCCAGCGCATGAAGTCGTATCTGCCGCTGTCGCGCACCTGCTCGTGAAGATCGGTGGCAAGCCGGAAGTTCAGCGTGTTTTCCCCGGCTTCAAGAAACTGATGGTAGTGAATGCCGCGCAAGCCCCAATAAACGGCCTGTTCCCGCAGGATGTCACCGCGCGGATCGGGTGGATGATAGGTAGAGCGCCAAAGAATGCTGTCCGGATGCGGGTTGCACGGAGCCTTGTAGCGGTCGAGGATTCCGTAATCGCGAACAAGGGCCTCCCGGTCATAATACCAATGACCCGGCATCGCGAGTGCGTCCGCCACGAGGCTGCCGAGATAGGCGTTGCGAAGCGTCATCCCGTGCGCAGCATATCCCGGAATGGGTTGCGCGCCACCCGGGATTGGGTCAGGTCGCCGGCCCGCGCCGGTTTCCGTACAACCTTCACCCCCAGCCATGAAAAAGCAACAGTTGCCCGAAAAGACCTGCCCGGTATGCGGCAGGCCGTTCAAGTGGAGAAAGAAATGGCAGCGGACGTGGGAGGAAGTGAAATTTTGCAGCGACCGATGCAGGATGGCGAAACACAAGGCCCGTCCCGGATGAAGGCGGGTGCACTGCATGCATCGCTGTCAAGATTTGCAGCCTGACCCCGATTCCCACAGCCCCTTCAGCTCCGCCAGATGCCGGTGCGCCTCAGTCAACGCCACCCACACCTCGCGCGTTTCCACAGTGGCAAGCTTCGTCAGAGGCAATGGTAGCAGCGTGGACATGGAAAGAAAATCGGAGTTTTCCTATCACGTCCGGATCCATCCGCAAAGAAAAACGACGTTTCTTTGCACGTTACCATCAGCACACACGACAGCTGCTTGTCCGCATCAGGAACAAAAAACGGGCCGAAGTCCGCAGACGACCGCCCGTTGAAGAAAAAGAATATGGGAGGGAGCAACCGTGTCCCGGCTCAGCCCTTGCGGCTGTTGATGTAGCTGATCACGTCGCCGACCGATTGCAGCTTCTCGGCTTCCTCATCGGGCACTTCGATTTCGAATTCCTCTTCGAAGGCCATCACGAGTTCCACGGTGTCGAGTGAATCCGCGCCGAGATCCTCGACGAATTTCGCGCCGGGATTCACTTGATCGGCATTGACGCCGAGTTGCTCGACGATGATGTCCTTGACGCGGTCTTCGATGCTTTTTTCTGACATGTGGTTCGGTGGTTGTTGGATGCGTGAGGGCTGCTTATCGCCTGTCGGACGGGATTGGCAACCCTGAAAACGCGCCGACGGACCGCAAAATCCGCGGAATCATCCGCCAGCAGGCGTTTCGGACGGGGCGGCCGGGCCGGCGTACTCGAGAATTTCACCGGAAAACCGGCTGCGGATGCGCTGCATCAGCCGCTCGGCCGGCTCACCCTCCTCGGGCTTGAATCCGCCGTACGTGAGCCCGTCGATGCGTAGGCGGCCTTTGCCCGACGCTCCGTCGTACTGCAGGAACGCGAGCCCCTTGGTGTCCCATTTGCGCAGATCGAGCGTCTTGAGATCGCCGTAGGGAACGCGGGTGCCACCGGGTCCGCTCACGCCCGTATGATCCGCCGAGATCGTCCGCGCGAGGGTGCGCACGAGGAAGAACAGGGCGGCGGCGCTCAACGCGAGGCAGACCCAGAAGACCACCCATTGTTCGGCGATCTTGCGCGCGTCGTACGGTTGCTCGGGCGGCGTTGCATCCATGCCCTGCTCCTTGGTGTATTCGAGCCACAGGCGTTTCCACTGCAACGGCTTCATCCGCTCGTAGTCGTGCAGGATTTCCGGCCAGGGCATCGGCAGCTCGAGATCGGCCGGCACCAACGAGCGATCCTCGGGAAACACAACGGTCTGCATCGCCGCGTGCGCGCGCCACGAGTCGGGCGACAGCCCACCCGCGCCATCCATTCGCGCGAATTCGTCGCTCGATCGCTTGAAGGTCTCGTGCAGGTGGAACACGACGTTCTTCTTGCGATAGCCCGTCGAGCCGTCGATGTAGAACAACACCGAGAACACGCCGAACATCAGCAGGATCGCCACCGCACGCAGCAAAAACCAGCGCGTGGGTCGGCAGACAATCGGACCGGTATCGGCATCCATGACCGGAACGATGCCGCCGCGGCCGGGCATGGCAAGCAAAACGCGGCGGCGGCCCCGGTGTTTCCCGGAACGTTGCCGCGCGGTGCCACGAATCCGACCCGCGCCAATCCGGGCTTGTCCCGAACCCGCCCGCAAGCTATCCATCACCCGCCATGCCCATCGCCACTCCCGCACAATACCGCGCCATGCTCGATGCGGCGCAGCAGAAAAGCTACGCCTACCCTGCGATCAACGTGACCTCGATCGTCACGCTCAACGGCGCGCTACGCGCGTTCGCCGAAGCGAAGTCGGACGGCATCATCCAGGTGTCCACCGGCGGCGGCGAATTCGCCTCGGGCACGGCGGTCAAGGACGCGTCCTTCGGCGCGATCGTGCTGGCCGAGGCCGCCCACCGTCTGGCCGAGCGCTACGACGTGCTCGTCGCGCTGCACACCGATCATTGCCAGCCGAAAAAGGTCGACTCCTTCCTGCAACCGCTGCTCGACGCCTCGCGCCAACGCAAGGCCGAGGGCAAGGGACCGTTGTTCCAGAGCCACATGCTCGACGCCTCGGAGCTTCCGCTTGCCGAGAACATGGAGCTGTCCAAGGCACTCCTCAGGCAGTGTGTCGAACTCGACATTATCCTCGAGGTCGAGGCCGGCGTGGTCGGCGGCGAGGAGGACGGCCACGACACCTCGGGCGTGGCCGCGGAAAAACTCTACACGACGCCGCAGGACATGCTCACCGTTTACGAGGAGCTCAACCCGATCGGCCGCTTCCTGTTTGCAGCAACCTTCGGCAACGTGCACGGCTCATACAAACCCGGCGCGGTGAAGCTCAAGCCCGTCATCCTGCGCGACGGCCAAAAGGCGGTGACCGACAAATACGGTGCCAAGGCCGAGATGGACCTCGTCTTCCACGGTGGTTCCGGATCCGAACTCTCGGAAATCCGCGAGACGCTCGACTACGGCGTGGTGAAGATGAACATCGACACCGACACCCAGTACGCCTTCACCCGGCCGATCGTCACCCACATCTGCCAGAACATCGAGGGCGTGCTCAAGATCGACGGCGAGGTGGGCGACAAGAAAAAATACGATCCGCGCGCGTACCTCAAGCTCGCCGAGATCTCGCTCGCCGACCGCCTCAAGCAGGCCTGCGACGATCTCCGCTCGACCGGACACACGTTGTTTGGCAAGGTCTGAGCCTGACGGCAAACGCGGCGATCCCGCCCTGTTGAGGAGTGTGCGCATCGCAAACCACGACCTTGATCAAGCGGCTTGCCGCATGCTTGCGATGGATCGTCAATGCCTCGATTCGTTTGCACCGTGCGATCCGGGCGCGCCGCTCCCCTGTAAGCCGGATTCTGTCCGTCCCGGAGTGCCGGGACTGGACGGTCATTTCTCTCATCCTGCGGAGCAGGACGCCCCGCTTGCGCGGGATGCGACTAATACCCGGAGATCTTGGTCGGGCGGGTCACCCTTCTCCTGTTCTGTCTTGCACCACGCGGGGTTTGCCATGCCGCTCCGGTTGCCCTCGGCGCGGTGGGCTCTTACCCCACCATTTCACCCTTGCCTGTGCCTTGCTCGCGCAGGGCCATCGGCGGTGTGTTTTCTGTGGCACTTTCCGTCCGGGTTCCTCGCGGTTCCCGTCCCCCGCTTTCGCAGGGCGCGCCACCCTGAGGTGTCCGGACTTTCCTCAATCCGCACTTGCGAGCGGACCGCGACCGTCCGGGGAGCGGCGACGACGACCATCCACCAGCCGCCGCCGCTGTCCATGGAAAAATTGCGTTCACTCGCAGCAAACGCTGCCGACCCGGACCGCTTTTGCGCTTGCGACCACATGACGACACCATTGCACTGGACGCGTGAAACGTGGTGTCGGCAACGCGATCCGGACGGTGCTTTGGGGCATCTGCGCGGTCGGCTGGCTCTGCCCGGGCCCGGCCGTGATGGCGGCGGAAATCACCATTCCGCTGGCCGATGGATTCGATTTCCCGGTGGGCAAGCCGAACGCCGAGGGGTATTACCGCTCGCGCGGACTGCGCCTGCGCCCGCCGCGCCACATGGGCGACGACTGGAACGGGCGCGCCGGTGGCAATTCGGATCTCGGAGCGCCGGTGTACGCGATCGGCGACGGCATCGTCACGCTGGCCGCCAACGCCCGCGGTGCCTGGGGCAACGTCGTGATGACGCGGCACGCCTATCGCGACCCGTCGAGCGGCAAGGTGAGATACATCGACACCCTCAACGGTCATCTCGACCGCATCCTCATCCGGCTCGGCGAGCGCGTGAAGCGCGGTCAGTTGATCGGCACGATCGGCACCAACTCCGGCATGTATCCGGCTCACCTGCATTTCGAAATCCGCCACAACATCCGCATCGGACTGCACCGCGAAAGCGCTCCGCCGACGCTCGAGCACTGGGCCGATCCGACGGCGTTCATCGAAGGCCACCGCCGGTTGTCGCGCGACCGGCGGCCGGTGCCGGTGCCGCTCAACGCCTACCAACCCTATCCGGGCGTGAAGGGACTTTGAGCGCGCTCCGCCGGAAAAGGTTGGAAAAGCCGCCGGTCCGCGCATGATGCCGCAGCGGACGATGGTTGCGGATTCGGGCATCACGGAGAAAGACAGGGCGCTTGCGCCGGGGGCGCGCCTGCGCGGCGATCTCGCGGTGTTGATGAAGGTGCGACTCAACCTCTTCGTCTTGGTCACCACGTTCTTCGGTTTTCTCCTCGCCTCGCGCGGCGGCAGCCTCGAATGGATGCGGCTCTGGCACACCCTGCTCGGCACGGCGGCGGCGGCGTTCGGATCCGCCGCGTTCAACCAGTTGATGGAGATCGATCTCGACGCGCGGATGAAGCGCACCGCCGATCGTCCGCTGCCTTCGCGCCGCATGGGTGTGGTCCCGGCGTTCGCGATCGGTTGGACGCTCTCGGCCTTCGGCATCATCCACCTCGCGGTGAAGGTGACTCCGGCGGCGGCGTTTCTCGCGGCAGCCACCATCGCGATCTATGTGTTCGTCTACACGCCGCTCAAGCGGATCAGCACGACCAACACGCTGGTGGGCGCGATTCCCGGCGCGGTGCCCCCGGTGATCGGTTGGGTTGCGGCGGGCGGCGCGGCGGGTTGGGAGGCGGGATTTCTTTTCGGCTTGTTGTTCCTCTGGCAGTTGCCGCACTTCATCGCGATCAACTGGCTGTGCCGCGAGGAATACGAGGCGGCCGGTTACCGGATGTGGTCGAACGGCGATGTGAGCGGACGGAAAAGCGGAGGACTCGCGATGTTCTGGTCGGCCTGCCTGGTGGCACTCTCGCTGGTACCGCAGGCGATCGGATTCGCCGGTATCGTTTGGTCGGCTGGCGGCACAGCACTGGCGTTGGTGATGGCAGTGCTCGCGTGGCGCTTCATGCGCGACGGCCGGCGCGAATCGGCACGACGGTTGTTTCTTTTCACCTTGCTGTATCTGCCACTTGCGCTTGCCGCGCTGCTGGCGGGCTGGCAAGTGCGATCCTGACGGCCCGATGCATCCCACGGAACATCCGCTGGCAAAGGCGGCGCAGCGACTCCGCCGCGCGTTGAAGGATCTGGAATTCCCGCCACCGGTCAACCATGTCTACCGGCCGCTCGATTACGCATGGCAACCGCACGCGAGGTATCTCGAAGCGTTCGGCAACGGCCGGAAGCGCGTGTTGTTCCTCGGCATGAATCCCGGCCCGTTCGGCATGGCGCAAACCGGCGTGCCGTTTGGTGAAGTGGCCGCCGTACGCGACTGGATGGGCATCGACGCGCCCATGGACAAGCCGGCGCGGGAACATCCGAAACGGCCGATCGATGGCTTTGCATGCACGCGCTCCGAAGTGAGCGGACGACGCTTGTGGGGATTGTTCGCCGATCGGTTCGGCACGGCGGCGCGCTTCTTCGCCGATCATTTCGTGCTCAACTATTGCCCGCTCGTCTGGATGAACGCCAGCGGCGCGAACCTGACACCCGACAAGCTGCCTGCCGCGGCAATGGAGCCGGTCGAGGATGCCTGTCTGCGGCATCTCGCCGAAGTCGTCCAATCGCTGCAACCTGCATTCCTGGTGGGCGTTGGCGGGTTTGCCGAAGAACGCCTGCGTCGCGCGGCGGAAACCACCCACAGTCGCGCTCAAGTGTGCCGCATCCTCCATCCATCGCCCGCCTCGCCCGCGGCGAACCGCGGATGGGCCGACGCCGCGACCCGCCAACTCGAGGAGGCCGGCGTGTGGGCGCGTTGAAGCCAATCACGAGGCATCCGCGTGCCCCGCTGCCCCAAGCCAGGCCCGCTTCAGTTGTTCGGCACGGCGCAACGCATCGCCGACATCATCGCCCAGCACGTTCACATGACCCATCTTGCGGCGTTCGTGCGCGCGCGTTTTTCCATAGAGATGCAACACCGCGCGACCGTCGGCGAACAACGGCGACCAGTCCGGCTCCGCTCCGTCGCGCGGCCAGAGGTCGCCCAACAGGTTGAGCATCACCACCGGCGTGTGGAGTCGCACCGACCCGGCCGGTAGTCCCAACACCAGACGCAGTTGTTGATCGAACTGTGAAGTCTCGCAGGCATCCATGGTGAAGTGACCGGAATTGTGCGGACGCGGCGCCATTTCATTGACGAGCAACGCGCCGTCACGAGTCAGGAAAAATTCCACACCCAGGATGCCGCGGTAGTCGAGTGCCGCGGCGATGCGGCAGGCGATCGCACGGGCCTCTCCGGCAATGGATTGCGGGATCCGGGCGGGAACGATCGACACATCCAGGATGTGCCCGCGATGCCGGTTTTCCGAGGGTTCGTAAGTCACACTTGCGCCTGTGGCGTCGCGCATGACCATCACGGAAAGCTCTTTTTCAAATGGAATCCACGCTTCGAGCACGCCCTGCGGCGAACCGAACGCCGACCAAACCGCGGCGGCATCCTCACCGCCCTCGAGCTTCACCTGACCACTGCCATCATAGCCGAATGACGTGGTCTTGAGCACGGAAGGAGTGCCGATCCCGCGCATCGCCGAGGCCAACTCCACCGCATCGCCGACTTCCGCGAACGGCGCGCAGGGAATGCCGTGCTCGCGCAGGAAACGCTTTTCATTCATGCGATGCTGACACACCCCGATCGCCTGCGGCGACGGATGCAGCGGGATCCGGTCGGCCACGGCCTCGAGGATCGTCACCGGGATGTTCTCAAACTCGACCGTCGCCACTGTCGCCACCCCGCAAAAACGCGCGACCGCCGCCGGATCATCAAAGGACAAATCAATCACCTCGTCGGCCACCGCGGCCGCCGGTGCCTCGCGCCCACCCGTCCACACCACCGTGCGCAAGCCCATCCGGCGCGCCACCAGCACCAGCATGCGGCCGAGTTGGCCACCACCGATCACGCCCACCACACAGGTGGCCGAGTCCAATTTTGCAAACCGCCCGCTCATGATCTCAATCCGCTGTCGGCAGTTGCATGGCCATCACGCGCGCCGTCTGTTGCGCGCGGAACTCCGCCAACCTCGCCGCTAGCGCGGCATCCTCATTGGCCAGCATCGCCACGGCAAACAACGCGGCATTCACCGCACCCGCCCGGCCGATCGCGAAAGTCGCCGTGGGCACACCCGCCGGCATCTGCACGATCGACAGCAGGGAGTCGACGCCGCGCAGCACCTGTGATTCGACCGGCACGCCAAGCACCGGCAGCTCGGTGAACGCCGCCAGCATTCCCGGCAAATGAGCGGCACCACCGGCACCGGCGATGATGCATTTCAACCCGCGGCCGCGCGCCGATCCAGCATAGGTACGAAGCTTCTCGGGCGTTCGGTGCGCACTGACCACCTCCGCCTCACAGGGCACGCCGAAATCGCGGAGCGTGCGCAACGCATGCTCCATCGTCGGCCAATCCGAATCACTGCCCATGACGATCCCCACCAATGCCGTCTGCATGGCGCGACCATGCACCCCACCACCAAGCCCGTCAATTCACACGGAAACAAGGCCTTCAGCCACCCCCGATCGACACATAGGGACAGACAAATAGTTGAATCTGCTGGCCCCGCGCCAGCTTCGCCCCCCCCTCCAGTTCTCCGGTCCCCCTGCCCCCTGGCTTCTCATTATTACTATTTGTCTGTCCCTATGTTGATGATTATTACTATTTGTCTGTCCCTATGTTGATGGTCCCTATGTCGATGGGGTTGCCCGGACCGGGGATTGGGGCGTGCCCGCCGATGGCGGATTTTTCCTGATTTTTCCTTGCCAGCGGGTGGGTAGGCCCGTAGGAACTGCGCCCCCGTTGCGCCGCTACGCCACCAACGAAGACTCCGGGGAACCCCATGCGGCGGGTCTTCACCATCGCCCGTCCTGATTCAAGGCGGGACCCCATCCCATGATCAACCAACTCATCAACGACATGGTGGACGCCGGCGTCCACTACGGCCACCAGACCAAGAAATGGAATCCGCGCATGAAGCCCTTCCTGATGAAGGACAAGGGCGGGATCCACATCCTCAATCTTGAGAAAACCGTCCAACAGCTCGACAAGGCGGCGGATTTCCTCTCCGGCATCGTCCGCAAGGGCGGTCGGATCCTGTTCGTCGGCTGCAAGCGCCAGGCGCAGGACGCCGTGCGCGAGGCGGCGGAAGCCACCGGTCAGTTCTACGTGAACCACCGCTGGCTGGGCGGCATGCTCACCAACAGCACCACGGTGCGCAAATCGATCGAGCGCCTCAAATACCTCGAAAACATCGAGAAACAGCCGGAGTTCAAGTCGATGTCCAAGAAGGAACTCGCCGCACTGAGCCGCGAGCGCGAAAAACTGCTGCGCAATCTGCGCGGCGTGCGTGACATGAGCCAAAAGCCCGACGCGGTGGTCATCGTCGATTCCGCACGCGAAACCATCGCCGTGGCCGAAGCCCGCAGACTTGGTATTCCGATCGTCGCTGTCGTCGACACCAACGCGGACCCGGCGCTGGTGGAGCATCCGATCCCCGCCAACGACGACGCGATCCGCTCGATCCGCATCATTCTGCAGAACCTCGTCGACTCGATGCTCGCCGCGCGCAAGAGCTGATCGCCCGCACCACGGGAAACGGGCCGCAGTTTGACGCGGCCCCTTCCGCATCCCCATCAACCGATCCCACGACCCCACCCACCATGATTTCCGCCAATCTCGTCAAGGAACTCCGCGAAAAAACCAACGCCGGCATGATGGACTGCAAGAAAGTCCTCACCGAGACCAACGGTGACTTCGACGCCGCTGTGAAGCTGTTGCGCGAGCGCGGCATCGCCAAGGCCGGTGCCAAGGCCGACCGCGCCGCCAACGAAGGCATCATCACCGCGCGCGTCAGCGATGCTGCGAACAGCGGCATCCTGCTGGAGGTGAATTGCGAGACCGACTTCGTCTCGAAGAACGCCAGCTTCCAGGAATTCGTCGCACGGATTGCCGACACACTGGCCGCCTCCGCCGCGGGCGATCACGCCGCCGCCCAAGAGGTGACGCTCGACGGCCACCGGATGGAAGACGCGGTGAAAGCGAAGGTTGTCGAAGTGGGCGAAAATCTCCAGTTTCGCAAGTATGTCCGCTACGACGCCGCCGCGGGCGGAGTGGTTGCCTCCTACATCCACCCTCCGGGCAAGGTCGGCGTGCTGATCGAAGTGGGCACGACCAAAGCGGAAACCGCGGGCCAGCCGACGTTCAGGGAACTCATCAAGGACCTCACACTGCACATCGCCGCATGCGCACCCAAGGGCCTGTCGCGCGATGACATTCCCGCCGATGTGGTCGATGCCGAACGCGAGATCTACCGCGCGCGCCTCGCGGACAGCGGCAAGCCCGCCAACATCATCGAGAACATCCTCAAGGGTCAGGTCAACAAGTTCTTCTCGGAGAGCTGCTTCCTCGAACAGCCATTCGTCAAGGACGACAAGAGCACGATCACCCAGCTGTTGGAGCAAAAGGGCAAGGAGCTCGGCGACACCCTGACCGTGACGCGCTTCGTGCGCTTCGGCCTGGGCGAGTGAAGTGCCCAACACTCGGGGTTTCTCACCCAGCGGATCCACCCCGCGGTGCTCAAGGCGCGGCAGGCAGGATTTCACCGACCAACCGCTGGATGCCCTCCGAAGCGAACTTGCTTTGCGGGTGGATCGAGCGCGCCTTGAGATACCACGACAGGGCCGAGCCGGTCTGGCGCGGCATCCGCTCCTCGAGCTGGCGAGCGGCATCGAGCGCCTTGGTCAAGTCCGCCACCTTCGGCGCGAGCAATTCAAGCTCGCGGCCGAGTTTCGGGTCGTCCGGAAAGCGCCCGCGCAGCTCGGCCAGTTGCTCCCATGCCGCGTAGTGCTGGCCCATCCTGGCGAACTCCGCAGCCTTGCCCAGCGCGGTTTCGATCACGGTGAGATTGCCGATCACCTCGCGGAAGGCCGACTCGCGGGCGGCGTCGCCCTGGATCGCCGGCGCGATTTCATATTGGCGGCGCAGGATCTCGCGGAAGTTCCCTTCGGAAATCAGCCGGTCGAAATCGGTGCGCGCGGTGGCGAGCACGCTGGCACCCCCGGCGATGCGGCGCAATTCCTCGAGGCCGGGATTGGTCGGCCAGATCTCGGTGGCCGACCTGATTTTCTCCGCGGCCAGGTCGCTGCGGTTGGCGAGCAGGTGGGCCTTGGCCTCGTTGAGGGAGAAGTCGGAGGCCAGCGTGTGGGCGGCGATCACGCTGTCGACTTTCGACGACGGATAGTCGCGGGCCGACGCCTTGAGCCGGTCGTTGATCTCGCGCGCCTTGAGATAGTCGCGTGCCTGCACCGCGCCGTAGAGTTCGTGCAACCCGCGGACGTGTTCGAGCACGCGGCGTTTTCTTGCGGTTTCGAGGGTGGCAAGCGGCGCGAGGTATTCGCCCACGGCGAAGGCCTCCATCAACCGCTGTGACGCACCGTGGAGTTCGCCGGTGTCGAGCAACAGCTCGAACGCCTCGACCGCCTTCGCCGCCTCGCGAATCACTTCGCTGGCAAGCGCGTCGAGCGAGGCGACGGTCGGGCTGATCCCAACCGACTCCGAGAACAGCTTGGCGACATCCGAGTTCTTGTCGATGCGCAGCGTGGCGTCGCCGTCCTTCCAGATCTGGTTGTAGAATCGCGCGGCCATCAGCACGTGCTCGTAGCGCCGCTGCAGGAACCATTGCACCATGTTCACCTGGTAATGCGTCTTCGACGCGATCGTCTGCGCTTCGGTGCGGACGGTGTTCGCTTTCTTGAGCGCCTCGATTTCAGCGATGCGGCGCAGCACCTCGGCGTACTTCAGCGAATTCACGCCGGATCCCGGGTTGACCGCCGATTCGCTCCGCTTGCCGCCCTCCTTGCCTTGGGCCGGTTCCGAATTCCCCAGGGTCTTGTCGCGTTCATGACGCGCCTTCCAGTCGCCCTCGTTGATGACCGCCTGCTTTTCCTTCTCCATCGCCTCGTTGATCTTTCTGAGGCCCTCGACATCGCGCTTGGCGAGCATCGCGGTGTAGATCGACTCGGCAAGCGAGCTGCACAAACCGGCGTCGCCGGGATACGATGACGCCGTGGGCAGCAATTGGAACGCGGAATAAAGGTCGGGCCCGCCCGGCCGCAGCGGCGAGAGAGTCGCAAGGATCTCCGCGAGCGTGGCGCGGTAGGTCGCGGCTTCCTCACCGCTCTCGGGCTTCTGGCTGAGAAATTTTTCGAAGCGCGCGCGCATCAGCCGGTTGTCGCCCAGCGGAATCGTCACACCGCCAATCGTGATCGTCTCGGCCGACGGATCGAGCAGCGGGATTTCCTGGCCGAGCACCGACTCCGGCTTGGATCCCTGGGCGGCAGGCGCAACATCCTGCGGCACCGGCGAGGTGCCTGCGGGACCTGCTGCAGGCGGCGGCGTGTACACCTGGGCGTGCAGCACCCCGGCGGCGAGACACAGCGTGAGAATCCGGACTTTCATGGGATCAGCAAATCAAAGCCGCTCAATGCCCGTGGCGACGGCGATGCCGCCATCGCGGAAACGCACACGGAAACGGTAGTCCTGCCGGACATCGAGATTGAGACGGTCAAATCCGGGCGGCACTTCGATCGCGATGAACTCGTCGCCGGATGGCGTGCCCACGCGCAGGCTGACGACCTGGCCGCGGCCGGCCGACCACACGAGTTTTTCATCAATCTGGCCTTCGACGGCGTATTCATTGCCACGCAGGCTGTTGCCGTTTTCGAGCAGTTCCGAGAGATCGAGGCGCGCGACGTCCGCAAATGCGGTCTCCGAGCCACCCGATCCGTGGCGCACGATCGCGACGACCGCGGCAAGCACGACGGCAACGACGATTGCGGCGGCGGGTCGGAATCGGGAACTGGCGCGGCGGGGCATGCGGTCGATGGAAATGGGATCCATCCATCATGACCATCCACGCCGCGAAATCGAGCGAAAAACCCGGATGCCACGCCGAATCGACGGAATCGCCGTCCGCAGCCCGCCTCGCCGCAATCGGTTGGACTCGGACCCGCGCCAACGGTACATCCGTCGCATGTCGATCCGCACCCGATTCGCGCCCTCGCCGACCGGCTACCTCCACGTCGGCGGCGCCCGCACCGCGTTGTTCAACTGGCTGCTGGCGCGGCGGCACGGCGGCAGCTTCATCCTGCGCATCGAGGACACCGACGAGGCACGCAACACGCCCGAGGCGCTCGACGCGATTTTCGGCGGACTACGCTGGCTCGGGCTCGACTGGGACGAAGGCCCGGAAGTCGAAGGCGCGCACGGTCCGTATTTCCAGAGCCAGCGCCGCGACCTGTACGACGCATGGTTCGACCAACTGGTGGCCCTCGGCCGCGTCTATGAGGACTCCGGCGCGTGGCGGTTCCGCTTCGAGCGCAAGCCGCTGACCGTGCATGACCTGGTGTGCGGCGAGGTGACCATCGACTACCGCGACGAGTCGAACACGCCCGACATGGTGATCAAGCGGTCGGACGGATCGTACGTGTTTCATTTCGTCAATGTGGTCGATGATCTGGAAATGGAGGTGACTCACGTGATTCGCGGCGAGGATCACCTGATGAACACGCCCAAGCATCTGCAGTTGATCGAGGCATTCGGCCGTCGGCCGCCGCAATACGCGCACATTCCGCTGATTCTCAACCCGGACGGCTCGAAGATGTCGAAGCGCGATGCCGGTGCCGCGGTGGGCGATTATCCGAGACAGGGATTCCTGCCGCAGGCGGTGGTGAACTATCTGGCGCTGCTCGGTTGGTCGTCGAAGTCCGATGAGGAGATCTTCGGCATCGATGAGTTGGTCCACCGGTTTTCGTTGGAGGGCGTGAACCGGGCACCTGCGAGATTTGATCTCGAAAAATGCAAGTGGATGAACCAGCAACACGCGATGCGCATGGATGTCGCGGCATTTACTGCGGCGGCGCGGCCGTTCGTCGAGGCCGCCGGACTGCCCGTGCCGGAGCGGTTCGAAGCCTTCGCCGCGGCGGTGCAAACAAAAGTGCGCCTGCTCGACGAAGTGCCCGCCGCACTGGATTTCCTCTTGCGCGACGCGATCGTCGCGGACCCGCAGGCGGTGGCCAAGGTGCGCGGCCTGGACGCGGTGCCACTGCTGTGCGGCCCGCTGGTCGGTGCGTTCGATGCCGTTGCTCCGTGGTCGGCCCAGGCCGCCAAGGAGGCGATGGCGGCCACTGCGGCGGCGGCGGGGCTCAAACCCGGCGCGCTGATGTTGCCGCTGCGCGTCGCGTTGTCGGGAAAAACACAGGGCCCCGATCTCGCTGACATCCTCGAACTGCTCGGGAAGGACCGCTGCGTGCAACGGCTGCGCGATTTCGCAACGGCGGTCACCACGTCATGAAGGAAGTCTTCGACATCGACGACCTCGCCGATCGCGTCCGCCTCGACTTGGGTGCGGCGCATCCGGCGCGCCTTGCGGTGATCGGCCGGCCGGTGGCGCATTCGCTGTCGCCGCAGATGCATCAGGCGGCGCTCGACGCACACGGCATCGACGCGCGCTACATCCGCATCGACATTGCTCCGGCAGCGGTGGGCGAAGCACTGCGCCGCATGCGCGATCTCGGATTCACCGGCTGCAACGTCACCGTG
Organism: Verrucomicrobiota bacterium; assembly: GCA_016871685.1. Taxonomy (GTDB): domain Bacteria; phylum Verrucomicrobiota; class Verrucomicrobiia; order Verrucomicrobiales; family Akkermansiaceae; genus Luteolibacter. The sequence continues at coordinate 10,527 of VHCM01000015.1, read as the reverse complement.
CCGCACAAGATTGAAGCGCTCGAAACCTGCGATTCCAGCGAGCCCGTTGCCCGATTGCTTGGCGCGGTGAATACGATCGCCTTCACCAACGACGGCATCCACGGATCCAACACTGACGCGCCCGGATTTCTGAAGGCCTTCGAAGAAGCGTTCGGCCGTTCTCCCGCAGGCTTGGCGATGTTGATCGCCGGTGCCGGCGGCGGTGCCGGACGCACTCTCGCCGCCGCATGCGCCATGGCCGGTGCCTCGCAGCTGGTGCTGGTCAACCGCACGGTCTCCAAGGCCAACGCGGTGGCGGAACAACTCCGCTCCGCGACACACTCACCGCCGGAAACGCTCGTCCTCTCACCCGATGATCCATCGTTGTGCGCCATCGCACGCGATTGCGATGCGATCGTCAACGCTACCTCGCTGGGGTTGTCGGCGGATGAACCCCCATCCCTGCCCGCCGCCGCTTTTCGCACCGGCCAGATGGTGTTCGACGCCGTCTATCGAAATGGCCCCACATCGCTGGTCCGGCTCTCTGAATCCCTCGGCTGCAAGAGCGTCGACGGACGACTGATGCTGCTGCATCAGGGGGCATTGGCATTCCAACGCTGGTTTCCCGGAACCGAGCCGTTGGAATCGATGCGTCGAGCGCTTCAATCGACAGCGGGCGGATCCTGAGCTTGCTGCGGATCGGGCGGCAGCGCCTGCTCATCGGTCACCGATGCTTTCGCCGCTACCGGATCGATCCCCGGCTCATCGGTGGCATGCCAGTGGCATGCCGCGACAGCGGCGATCCGGAACCGCAGCTCGAGATCGCCCGCGTCGCGCACCACGGTGAGACGCACGCGGATCATGTCGTCCGGATGCGCGACAGGCAGGGTCGAACCAAATGGACGCTTGTTCCGGCGCATGGCGCTGAATCCGGCGGCGAGCATCCTGCCTTGCGGGGACTCGCGCTCGACCAGGAACTCCGGTGATTGATAGCCAGCTTTGTCGGGGTAGCCCAACCGCTGCGCGTAAAGATAGATGCTCATCGCTTCCTCCTGTCTGCGCTCCTGTGCCAGCCGCTCGCGCGCGTAGAGACGGAATTCGCCTTGTGACGGGCCGGTGCCCGCAAGAAACAACGGCCAGGGATGCGTGCTGTAACGGGCGAAGTGCTCCCAATCGAGCCGCCACTCGTCCTCCTCGTTCACAAAGACCGCGTCGTACTGCCTGCCGTCTTCGGTGCTCCACAGCGTTTCAACCACGTCCCCGCCGTTGTAATGAAGCAGTTCATACTGCTCGAGGTGGAACTTGGCATCCTGCTCAAGCTTGAGCATCGGGTTGTTGCGATAAAACTCCGCCATGCGCGAAGCGGTCCGGACCGGCATGAGCACGAACTGATTTCGCTCTTCCGGTGTCTGCGCATTGATGTAACCGTTCATCACTTCCGCGCAACGGGGCAGCGCCGCCTCCAACACCTTCATCTGCTTGTCGGAAAACCGCTGCTCCTCGCGATCGCCGCGATAATCATCGGCGAAGCGCGACTCCTCGCGGTGCAACATGCGGCGCGCACCGATCACGATGAGCAACACCAGCACCACCCATCCGACGAGCAGCTTGGTCATGAGCCCGCGACCGCGGCGCTTGCGCACCGAGCGGACTTTTTCCGGCGCATCCGCGCCGTCACCCGCGTGCCGCGGATCGCTGTCTACAGGATTCCACGCACCCGTGGCGGACGGATGCTGGCCGCACTTCGGGCAAAGACGAAGCGGAGCCTCACCACCACGCCCTTGGAACATGGTGCCGCAAGAACCACAATGAAACCACAACCGTGCCTTGCCACTCATCGGAGACAGGCATACCCGATCCTCCGACCGTTGGAAAGCAAAGCCGGAGCGCGTCTTTTCAGGCGTCATGACATTCGAGGAGTTTGCGGACGGCGATCGTCACCGGCAGCCGCTGGTCGGCCACCTCGCGCTCAATGCCGGGCAACAAGCCGCGAACCGCTTCATCGCGGAAAAACCGGTTTTGCAATTCTTCGGCGATCATCGCGCGCATCCAATCGACCGACTGACGGCGCCGACGCCGCTCGAATCCTCCCGAGGCACGCGTCTCCTCGACGAAATGCCCGATGACATTCCAGAGCTCCGCCAGCGATTCGCGATCAAATGCCGAGCAGGTGATGCAGACCGTGCTCCATCCCTGCGTGGCCGGTTGCAGCAACGACAAGGCGCGGTTGAGCTCGGCCGCGGCGATCCGCGCCCGCGTGAGGTTGTCGCCGTCGGCCTTGTTGACCGCGACAAGGTCGGCCAGCTCGACCACGCCTTTTTTCATGCCCTGCAGTTCGTCGCCCGCGCCGGCGATCTGGACGAGCAGGAAAAAATCCACCATCGAGCGGACCACCGTCTCGCTTTGGCCGACACCCACTGTCTCGACAAGGATCACATCGTATCCCGCGGCCTCGCAGAGCAACATCGTTTCACGCGTCTTGCGCGCGACGCCTCCCAACGAGCCACCTGATGGCGTCGGACGAATGTAGGCCGATGGATTCCTCACCAATTTCTCCATGCGCGTCTTGTCGCCCAGAATGCTGCCGCCGGTCACGCTGCTCGTGGGGTCCACGGCAAGCACGGCGACGCGGTGACCGCGCTCGCAAAGCAGCAAACCGAGCGACTCGATGAGCGTGCTCTTCCCCGCGCCCGGAACACCGGTGATCCCGACACGCACCGATCGGCCGCAGCGCGACAACAGCCGCGCCAACAATTCCTGCGCCTGCGATTCGTGATCCTGACGGTTGCTCTCGACCAGCGTGATCGCGCGCGACAGCACCGCGACATCGCCGGAGACCACGCCGTCGATGTAATCATCGAGGGTCAGCCTGCGCCGACTCACCGGCCGCCGCGCGGCAGGCGATCCGCCGGCCCCGTCTGCGGCCGCCCCGGGAACAACACGGCAGGCGGATGCGGAATGTCCCGCTTCCGCATCGGATCCGGCCGTTTTGCGTTTTGCCATCGATGGATTGCTCCCCATGGATACCGCCGCCGGGCGGATTTGGCCAATCGATAATCCCCCCGGCATCGGTTCATTTTTTCGTGTTCGCTCAGTCACGGGCCTGATTGACTGGCGCGGGAATGGGAACGCAAGCCGACCACGCAGGCGACACGCTGCTCATCGTGGATCCGGATCCGGATTTCCTCGAGTGGGCCGCCAAGCACCTTGCGGCGGACAATTTGCGCATCCTGCGCTGCAACGACGCCGCCAAGGCGGTCAAAGTGGTCGAGAAAACCGAGGTCACGCTGGTGATCTCGGCGATGGATCTGCAGCCGTTCGACGGCATTGAACTGCTCGATCGGATCTCGCGCCAAAGTCCGCGCTCGTTGGTGGTCCTGACCGCAGCGTTTCCGACGACGACCCAGATCATCGAGGCCACGCAGCGCGGCGCGCATGACGTACTGCGCAAGGAGGCGCTCGCATTCGAACTGAGGCCGGTCGTCGAATCCGCTTTGCGCCTGCACGAGCACCGCAGGGGTGCCGCGCGACCGGCACAGGCTCCGCCGCAGCCGCAGCCGGAGGGACGCGCGGTGATGATCGGCACCTCGCGTGCGCTCCAGCAGGTGTTCAAGACGGTCGGTCGCGTGGCGGGCACCGACGCGCCGGTGCTGGTCTGCGGCGAAAGCGGCACCGGCAAGGAATTGGTCGCCAAGGCGATCCACGAATACAGCAAGCGGCGCCAACGCCGGATGATGGTGATCAATTGCGGGGCAATTCCGGAAAACCTTCTCGAAAGCGAATTGTTCGGCCATGAGAAGGGCGCCTTCACCGGAGCGATCGCCCGGCGTGCGGGACGCTTCGAAGAGGCCGACGGCGGCACGTTGTTTCTGGATGAAATCGGCGACATGCCCCTGGCCATCCAGGTGAAGCTGTTGCGCGTGCTGCAGGACGGATCCTTCTCAAGGGTCGGGTCCAACGAGGTGATCACCAGCGACGTGCGAATCATCGCCGCCACCAACAAGGAGCTTGCCGGGGAAGTCGCCGAGGGTCGGTTCCGCGAAGACCTCTACTACCGGCTCAACGTCGTCGAGATCCGCATTCCGCCGCTGCGTGAGCGCGTTGAGGACATCCCGCCGCTGGCGGAATTTTTCCTCGAGCGCATCGCACGCCGCAACGGCACCGCCCGCATGAGATTGTCAGACCGCGCGATCGATGCACTCAAGGCCCATTCCTGGCCCGGCAACGTGCGCGAACTGGAGAACACGATGGCGCGTGCCTGTGCGTTGACCGCATCCGACATCCTGCTCGCCGAGGACATTCCGCTCGCCAGCGCCCCGGGAAAACCCCCGGCCCTGCGCGCGGCGGCGGTCGATCGGCTGATGGATGCCGCGCCTTCCGGGGTCGATCTGATCGATTGGGCGGTCCGCGAGATCGCAGGCCGCGCGCTCGACCGCGCCGGTGGCGATCTCCGCCAGGCCGCCACATCGCTCGGTGTGACGCCGTCCGACTTGCGCAAACGACTCCATCCACGGACTTGAAGATGCTGCACCTCACCGACCATCCGCTCATTGCCCATGAACTGCGCCATTTGCGCGACCGCGACTGCGGCAGTCCCGAGTTTCGCACGCGCTTGCGGCGCATCGCTTCGTTGATGGTGCCTTCCGTGACCGCCGATCTTGAAACGCGCGCGGTTTCCTGCACGACGCCAATGGAGGTCACCTCAGGCCGGGTGCTTGCCAGACCGGTCACGCTCGTGCCGGTGTTGCGCGCGGGCCTCGCATTGATGGATGGGTTTCTCGACATGATTCCGCAGGCCTCCGTGGCCCATATCGGATTGCGCCGCGACGAATCCACCCTCAGACCGCAGTCGTACTATGTGAATCATCCGCCGGAGATGGCGACCCACGACGTGATCGTGCTCGATCCGATGCTCGCCACTGGCGGGTCCGCCAGCGAGGCGATCCGCATGATTGTCCAGGCCGGGGCGGCATCGGTGAGATTTGTCTGCCTGGTCGCCTCTCCGGAGGGCATCGCCGCCCTTGAGTCGGCATTCCCCTGTCTGCCGATCCACGCGGCCGCGCTCGATCGTTGCATTGACGACCGCGGATTCATCCTGCCCGGGCTCGGCGATGCGGGCGACCGCATGTTCGGCACCGCGGGCTGATTTCCGTTCCGGCCCGCATCGATGCTGGTCACACCGCGCAGGCGGGTGCAAAGTTTCCGGGTCTGATGAACGCCGCTTGGATCCAACTGGCCCTTCTTGCCGGAGTGGCGCAGGTCGTCGCAGCCTCCGAACCCGCCGCCATGCGCATGGGCCGGGCCGCGCTGGCCGGAGGACTGTGGGAGGTGGCCGCACACCATTTTGAATCATGCGCCTCCGATCCCGGGCTGCCCGAATCCGTCAGGGCCGAAGCCACCCTGAGACTCACCGAAAGCCTGATCCGAGAGCAACGACCCCGTGAAGCACTGGAATTGCTGGATCAACCGGTCGTCGCCACCCATTCCGAAACAATCTTCTGGAAGGGCGTCGCGCTCGCCGCATCGGCGAAGACGCGCGAAGCCATCGAGCTGCTGCTGCCCGTTGCGGACGACACCCATCAGCCCCATCGCGTTGAGGCCGCGCTCACCGTGGCGAACCTGCAGCTTTCGTTGGACGACGCGGATGCCGCGCTGTCCACGCTCGAACGATTCGCGGCGAATGCCACGCCCGCGGATGCGCGACGCGCGTCGCTTCAGCGCCTTGAGCTTCTCGTCGATCTGCAACGCGCCGCCGACGCGAGCGCACTGATGCAATCGCTCGCGGCCGATCCGGAAATTCCGTCCGCGGTGCTCGCATGGAACGACGGCCGTCTGCTTGCCGCGGCTGGCTCACCCGCCGAGGCGGCGGCAAAGCTCAGGCCGTTGCTCGACAGCGGATCGCGATTGCCCGCGCGGTTGCAGGACCGCGTCGCCACCGATCTTGCCGATGCGATCATCGCGGCATCGCAAGCGCAGGATGCCGCTGGATTCCTCATCGGCTGGATCGACAAACACCCGCGCTCGCCCGAGCTGGGCCGATGGTTCGCGCGACTCGCGCGTGCGATGCCCGAATCGCCCGCTGCCGATGATCCGGCGGTGGAGGCACTCGAGCGCTGGACCCAACGCGAGACCCTGCGCGACCCGGTCCTGCTCGGTGCCGATGATGGCGGTGCGGCGGCCGTCTGGCCGCGCAAATCCACCAACGACGCCATCGCAGGCCATGCGCTGCTCTGCCAGGCAATGCACTCGCTGCGATCGGATTCGCCCGTTTCATTGGCGCGCCCGCGCGCGTTGTTCCGCCGCGCCTGGCTCGAATCTCCCGGCACCGATTGGTCGATCGAAGCACTAGGCAGGCTGGCACGACTCGAATTCCAAAGCGGTGATTTGCCGAAAGCGCTGCTGCTGCTCGATGTGCTGCGGACATCGGCGGCCGATCCCGACACCCGGGCGGACGCAGCGTTTCTCACCGGAGAGGCGGCATTCCTTCAAGGCGATTTCGCGAGTGCCAAGTCGTCGTTCGAAGAGGCCGCGGCACACATGACCGGGCAACGGACGCGGGCCGCCGGGCTCAATGCCGCCATGGCCGCCCTGCTGCAAACCCCGGGATCCTCAACGATCGGCAGCGAGGATCCGGCCGTGATCGCCGACCTCATGCTCGAACGCGCGCGCTCGATCAACGAACCCGCCGCGCGACGCCAAGCGCTCGACGAATTCATGCGGCAACACCCGGATCATCCGCGCATCGATGAAGCGAGGCTTGCCGCTGCCGAAGCCGCGCTCGCCGGCGCTCAACGCGACATTCCCTACGCCCGCATCCAGCTCGCGGGGATCGGGCCGCAATCCGCCGATGCCATGCCCGCCACAAGACTCGAACTGCTGCAGTTGCGCATCGAGCAGATGTCCGGTGACGATGAAGCCGCCATCGCCAAAGCGCGTGCCTTCATCGAGCGCCACCCCGGCAACGACGGCACTGCCGGGGCAATGATGATTCTTGGTCAAGCCCTGTTCCGCAGGGGCGATTACAACGAGGCGAGACTGGTGCTTGAAAAGCTGGCCGCCACCGATGCCGATCCGTCCCGCGCGCAAACCGCCTGGCTGCTCGCGGCGCGTGCCGCCACATTGGTGCCCACCAAATCGTCACGACAGGAAGCACTCGGCCTCTTCGACAAGGCACTGGCCGTCCCCGGCCCGGTCGCACCGGTCGCACGACTCGAAAAGGCACGGCTGATGATCGACCTCGACCAGCTCGCAGCCGCGGAATCCTTTCTGCGCGAATGGTTCGCGTCGCTCGATCCCGCGGATCCGATGCACGTGGCCGCAGGCCTCCTGCTGGCCGAAGCCATCTATGCACGCGGAAACTCGCGTCCGGCATCACTCGATGATGCGCTTGCCATCCACGACGCGCTGCTGCCCAAGGCCAGAGACAAGCCGGCTCTGCTTCACCGGATCCAATACCTGCGCGGCCGGACACTCGAACAGATGCCCGACCCACAAAATCCCGCTGCCAAGCGCGAACGGGACGCCTTGATCGCCTACCACTCGGTGCTCGAACCCGAAACCCCGCCGGGCGAGTGGCACTACTTCGAGCTCTGCGGATTCCGCGCGCTCGCCTTGCTGGAAAAAGCAGAGCGCTGGCAAGCCGCCGTCGAATGCGCCCGCAAGATCGCCTCGTTTCAAGGTCCGCGCGCGACCGAAGCGGCCGAACGCGCCAGCCAGCTCGAACTCGAACACATGATCTGGGAAGATTGAGACTGGCAATCTTTCCCGCCGATCCCATCCTGCGCGCAGCAACCCCTCAGACTCCATCCCCCATGTTGCAACTCCTCATCACCGGAAAATCAGGCCGCATGGGCCAAGCCGTGCTGGAGGCCGCGGCTGCGGAGCCCGGCGTGAACACCGCAGCCACCCACGATGCCGGCGAAGATCTCGACGCAGCGATCCGCGCGGCCGACTGCGTGATTGATTTCACGGTCCATTCCTTCACACCGCAACTGCTGGATGCGGCGCTCAAGCACGGCACGCACCTGGTGATCGGCACCACCGGTCACGATGACGATGGCAAACGGCGGATCCGCGAAGCAGCGGAGCGAATCCCGATTGTTCACGCATCCAACTTCTCGGTAGGAGTCAACACGCTGTTCTGGCTCACCCGCCGGGCCACGGAAATCCTCGGGCCACGCAACTTCGACATCGAAGTGGTCGAGATGCACCACCGCCACAAAATCGATTCCCCCTCGGGTACCGCGCGCACACTGCTCGACGTGCTCAACGAGGCAACCGGCACCTCCTACGCGGATGACGTCGTCCATGGTCGCGTGGGCAACATCGGTCCGCGACAACACCGGGAAATCGGCATGCACACGCTGCGCGGCGGCGACGTCGTCGGCGACCACACCGTGATCTTCGCCGCCGACGGCGAGCGCGTCGAACTCACACACAAAGCCTCGTCACGGCTCACGTTCGCCACCGGCGCGGTCCGCGCGGCACTCTGGCTCAATGACCGCGCACCAGGACTCTACGACATGCGCGACGTTCTCGGTCTTCGCTGAGCCAGGCAGTCCGCCATTCCCCCTGCTTCACCACCATGCCCGTGCCCGCCATCCGCCTCGCCGCGCTGCTTCTCACCGCGATCCTGACACTCTTCGCCGCTTCCTGCGGTCGCCAGCACGAGGAATCCCGTGAACAGGCCCGGCCCGCGCCGTCCGCCGTCGCGCCGGAGTCCCACGCCGCCCCGGATCCGCAGCACTCGGTCGTCCGGATCAACTCGACGCAACAATCCTGGAACCCGTGGCAACCGTGGGAAAAGAACCGGCCGACCAAACGACGCGCGCTTGCCGCCGTCGTCGCGGCCGAGCGCGTGCTCACCACGGCCGAACTGGTGGCCGACGCGACCTATCTCGAACTCGAATCAATCGATGGCACGCGGTTCGCCCGGGCGAAAGTCGAGGCGATCGATTACGAGGCGAATCTCGCGCTGCTGACCGCCGAGGACGCCACGGAAGGTGCCGCGATCCTCAACGGCACGCAGCCCGTCCGCATCGCGAATCCTTCGCCGGCCGGCAGCATGCTGCAAGTGCTGCAGATTGAAGAGAACGGCGTGCCGCTCCTCACCGACGGCGTGCTGCAAAGCGTTGAACTCGCCGAGGGCTTCCTCGCCAATCACAGCTTCCTCACCTACAAACTCAAGGCCTCGATGCGCAGCGTCGCGAGCAGTTTCTCGCTGCCCGTGCTCCGCGACGGCGCGCTGGCCGGACTGCTCGTGAGCTACAGTCAGGACGACCAACTCAGCGACGTCATCTCCACGGACATCCTGCAACGCTTCCTCGACGATGCCGCCGACGGGAATTACCAGGGATTTCCGATGCTCGGCGTCTCGGTCGCCCGCACTGAGGATGCGTCGTTCCGCAAATGGCTCAAGCTCGACGGTCACGACGGCGGCCTCTACATCCAAAGCGTCCGCCACGGCGGTGCGGCCGACCTCGCCGGGACGCGCAAAGGCGACGTGCTGCTCGCCATCGACGAGATGAGCATCGACCGCCGCGGCTATTACCACCACCCGCTCTACGGCAGCATCCCATGGGGACATCTCATCCGCGGCAGTCGCTCGACCCAGGATGAGGTGGAATTGTCCCTGCTGCGCGACGGGGTGCCCGTCACACTGCGTGCCACACTGATCCGCGAAGAGGAATCCGATCGCCTCGTCCCCAATCATGTGTTCGGCACCGGCCCCAACTACCTCGTCAAAGGCGGCATGATCTTCCAGGAACTCACGTTGCCACTGTTGCAGAGCTTCGGCGATGACTGGCGCAGCCGCGCGCCGCTCGAACTGCTCGACGCCCTTCAATATCCCGAAAAATACCGCGACCGGATGGACCGCGTGGTCTTCCTCTCCGGCGTGATCCCCACACCGGCCACCCTCGGCTACGAGCAATTGCGCAACCTCGTGATTCACCGGGTCAACGGCAGGGAAATCCGCCACATCGGCGACCTCATCGAGGCGATCGGCACCACCGAAACGAGCATCCACTCCGTGGAATTCGCCAACGAGAACCTCACCGTGAATCTCGACGAGGCACTCGCAACCACCATCGATGCCGAATTGCTCCGCCGTGGCATCCCGCGGTTGTCACGCCGGGATGGCAACTAGAGCATTTTGCTCAAATCTGTAGTCGGTGGTTGGGGGTGAGTGTGGGAAATGTGCGGCTTCCCCGGATTTGAAAAAAGCGGAATCTGTTGCCCATGGCTGCGTTGTTGCTCAGTCGCGGATGTCAATCCACTTCATCGCAACGCCTTGCCCTGGCCAACATCTTCTCGCTCCACCGGCTACACCTTTTCGCAAACTGCTCTAAACAAAGCACTCCGCGGACGCCCTGCTCCCTCGCCCGCGCGTGACGGCAGGATGCTCTTGATCACGGCAGCGAGGCGTCGACCCGCAGGAACCGACTGCCCCCGCCGATCGGAACCTGTGCCTCACGCCAGGTGTAGCCCGGCGGTGAATCCGCCGAAGGCTCGCCGGATGCAGTGGCGGGAACCCCCGTGTCCGACCAG
>VHCM01000014.1 GCA_016871685.1 Verrucomicrobiota bacterium | reverse complement strand
CTGGCGATTTGGGCCGCGCAGGCGGTCCGGCGCGCGGACGCTCAAGGGCGGCGCGGCTCCGATGGCGCAAAGTCTGTGGAGCCTGCGCGACCTCAAGAAAGGGATCACCTGAGGGGGCCACCTGAGGGGGTCACGGCGGGCGGCAGCCAGTCCCGCCTGATTGGAGCGAGGAAAAGCCGGAGGCGGGCGCAGAGGGGGTTGGCAAGGGCCTTTCCTCCGGGTCGCCGGGTCGAGCGGAGCGGGCTGGTGTGGAGTGGTCTGGAGCCGAAGGCTGGAATGAAGCGGACTGAGGCGGACTGAGGCGGACTGAGGCGGTGCATGCCGTGGCGGAGCGACATGTCGGGCATTGATGAAAGCCCAGAGGAGTATTCCGGGTGATTGAGACAACCAGCAAGCCGGGTAAATCGGGTCAAGCCGGGCTGATCCACGCTATTTGATTAAATATGATAAAAGGACTGTCCCTTTATTAGAGCCATCAATGCACTGCGTACCCTGCAAATGCCGCTCCATCGATCTCCAGAGGCCAATACTGATAAAAGGACTGTCCCTTTATCGATAAGCTTACGACTTGAACAGGGCGCGAGGAGTCTCAACTCTGCGGGGCGATGTCCGCTACCGTTCAACACACGCTTGCTGGCCCGGCCACTTTGGAGGGCACCTCACTGCACACGGGAGCCAAGGTCACCCTGACGCTCAAGCCGGCCCCTGAAGGCCACGGATTCCGTTTCCGCCGTATCGATTTGCCCGACCAGCCGTTCATCGACGCTGATGTCGCGAAGGTGCAGACGGTGGAGCGCGCCACCACACTGGCGGAAGGCTCGGTACGCGTGCACACGGTCGAGCACGTGCTTTCCGCGCTGACCGGCATGGGGGTGGACAACGCGTTGATTGAAATGGACGCCAACGAACCTCCCATCGGCGACGGCTCGGCCAAGCCATATGTGGAGATGATTCGCCAGGTGGGCGTAGTGGCACAGTCAGCGCCGCGCCGCGTCTGGGAGATCCGCGAGCCGATCCATCTGGAAACCGGTGACGGCACACTGATGACCATCGTTCCGTCGCGCAGCTTTCGCGTGTCGGTGACCAATGTCGGTCCCGACGGCAGGTTTACCCAGTATTTTACGTGTGAGATCGATCCGGATTCCTATGAGCGCGAGATCAGTCCGGCGCGCACCTTTGTCTACTATGAGGATGTGAAGCCGCTGCTTGAAAAGGGATTGATCAAGGGAGGGTCGCTGGAAAGCGCAGTGGTGATCCGCGGCGAGGAAATCCTCTCGAAGGAGCCGATGCGTTTCCGGAATGAATTCGCAAGACACAAGGCGCTCGACATCATCGGAGACCTGATGCTCGCCGGTGTGCGGATTCTCGGTCATGTGATTGCCGTGAAGCCGGGTCACGGACCGAACACGCAACTTGCCGCAAAGCTCAAGTCGGAGTACCTGCGGATGCGCTCGATGGTGCCTGCGGACATCTCCTTACCGGTGGGCGAGAGCGTGCTGGACATCAACGAGGTGATGCGGATCCTGCCGCACCGTTATCCGTTCCTGATGGTCGACCGCATCATCGAGTGCCGCGGCGAGACCCACTGCACCGGCGTGAAGAACGTGAGTGTGAACGAGCCGTATTTTGCCGGGCATTTCCCGGGTCACCCGATCATGCCCGGCGTGTTGCAGCTTGAGGCGATGGCCCAGGTTTCCTCGGTGTTGATGATGCGCAAGCCGGAGAACGCAGGAAAGATCGGCTACTTCATGAGCGCCGACAACGTGAAGTGGCGCCGCCCGGTGCTGCCGGGAGACACGTTGTTCATTGAAACGGAGATCATCCGGATGCGTGGATCGATCGGCCAGACGCGCTGTCGTTGCCTGGTGAACGGTGAGGTCGTCTCGGAGGCCGAACTCAAGTTCGCCGTGATGGACCGCTGACGTGCGGTCGTGGTGCCCTCAGCGCTGGATGAGGAAGAAGCGGTCTTCGGTGTAGGTGATGTATGCCTCCAGTTCGCGCATGAAGTCACCGCCGAAGAGGCCGATCCAGCCGTGATCCTCGTCGGTGGCGTCGCCGCGGAAGAGATCGGCGGCGAGGAGCTTGCGATTGGTGAGCACGCAACTGCCGAGGGTGATCTTGTCGATTTTGACCGCGGCCGCGGGTTGGACTCCGCCGATTCCCCAGACTTCCTGGTCCATCGGGCCGACATCGCAGCCGTAGCGTTTCGCTGCATCGATGTGGAGCAGCGAATTGAACGCGCCGGTGTCGATGCAATAGGTGACCTTGTGATCGTTGAGGGTGCCGTCCACGTAAACGTGCTTACTGTGGGGCACGCGACGGATCTGGAACGACTGGTAGCTGCGCAGCCTGAGGATGTCCTCCACGCTCAATCCCCCGCAGTGTTCCATGAACAGCGCGCCTTCCTCGGTCCACGCGTTGAGATAGGTCTGATCCGCCTCGATGAAATTGGAAACCGGCATCTGGGATTCGCGACCGTTGACCAGTTTGAGGGTGGCCACGGTGGGAGTCTTCGACACCACTTTGCCGCGCATGACCTTGCCGTCCTTGGTCTTGAACAGGCGGAAGTCGGTGGAGCCGCCCGCCGCGTCCTCATCGGAGCGGTCGGGCCGGAAGAAGATCCGTTGTTCGGGGTAGGAGATCACGCCGTCGAGCTGGTTCATGAAGTCCGCGCCCAGCAGCAGGTCGTAGTTGGACTTGGAGCCCGGTGGGCGGTCTTTGTTCATGTCCGCCGCGAGGATCTTGCGGTCTTTGAACACGGCCTCGCCGATTTGAAAGCTCGGCACAGCCGTCCATCCCGCCTCCTGTTCGCCGGCCACGCCGTAGATTTTCTCGGTCATCGGCCCGACCTCGAGGCTCACGGATTTCGCAAACCCGTCGTGGAGGAGCGTGTGCGCACCGGTGTCGGCCATCATCCGCGCCGGTTTGCCGTTCACCTTGCCGTCGATCATGATGTGGTTGCCGTCGAAGCGGAATTCGAACGACTCGTAGCCACGGAGTTCGAGGCACTGGCGGATGCTCAGGCGCCTGCATTTGCGGAGGAAGACGTCTTCCTCCTTGGACCAGGATTTCACATACGCGCGATCCTCCTCGACCAGATTGTCGAGTGCGACCTTCATGCGTTTGCCGTCGCGGGTGGCGAGGACGGCCTCGGTTTCGGTCTTATCGATGATCGCCGCCTTGATCACGACGCCGTTGGTGCCGCGGAAGTCGCGGGTGACCGCTTCGGCGGGTGGTGGGGCGGGCTTCTGTTCTTCGGAAGCGAACGCCGGAATGGTGAGCAGGGAGAGGAGGAAGAGGCGCAGCCGGTGGATTTTCATGGTGATCGATGGTCGGTGGTTATTTGAAATCTCCCTCTTTGATGAAGGTGGTCCAGTCGGTTTCCAACTGTTCGACCGTGTCGAAGCCGAAGATCTTCGCGATCTCGGCGGGTGGTGGCACTTGGTTCGAGGTTTCGATGCGGCGGATCAGCTTCGAGTAGGCGGAGAGGCGTTGGTTGTCGCTCTGCATGTAATGGGAGAACGAGTAGATGGTGACGAGTTTCTCCGGATCGAGTTCGTCGAGCCGCCAGCGCAGCATGGGTCCGAGCTTGGGTTCGACCTGGCCTTTGCGCACCAGTTCACGCAGGGTTTTGGCCCAGGAGCTGCCGTCGCGGAATCCGCTCTTTGAGCTGATCACGTCCTGCCCGGTGCTCTCCACTGAGAGCAGGTTGGTCTCGGATTTGCCCGCGAGGCCGATTTCCTTGTAGTATTTGTGGCCGGTGAGGATTGCGAAATATCCTTGATCGGCGTAATCCGAGACATAACCCATGTAGTTGCCGAGCAGTCGGCCCGCGAGGACGTGGACCACGTAGGGGGAGAGAGGTTGTTTGAACTCGTCGTCGCCTGTGGTGTTGAACACGAGCGCGACAGGTTGGAGTTTGCGGGCGGCGGTGAGATCGTCCGGCAGGTAGAGTGAATTGGTGCCGTTGCGCTTCCACCGGGTCCGATAGATCTCCGCATTGAAGCTTTCGTCGGCGCTGCCGCGGCCTTCCTCACCCTCGATCAGGCTGATGCTGTATTCGCAGAGTCCCTGATGCGCCGTTTCGTCGCCTACCAGCAGGATCAGCATTCGTTTGTCGCCCCAGTGCTTGCGGAAACCCATGTGTTCGAAGGCCATGCCGTACCACATGCGCTCGGCGGTTTCGGCAACGGCGTGCGGGCGGATCCTGCCGACGGAGGCAACGATGAAGTGCGGCGTTTCGAGTTGCGTGTAGCTTCCTGCGTCCGGGTTGGAGAAAGTGAGTTTTTCCTCAAGTTCCTGAAAGGATTTCTTGTCCGGTTTGTAATCCTTCTCGACGAGGTCGGCCTTACCGCCGGTGATGAGCGATTTCGGGGCCTCGCCCAGATCGACGAGGTACTGACGGTCCGCGAGGCAGAGTTCCTCCGCTTTGAGGGTGACGATCTGGTTGTCCGGTTTGACGAGGGTGACGCTGTCTTTTTCGAACGATCCGAGCTTCGCCTCGAGGAGTCCTCCTTTGCGCGACATCCAGACGCGGGTTTCGGCGGCATGGAGCGAGGAAGCGAGCCATGCCAGCGACGCGCACAAGCAGAATGTTCTTGCGATCATGTTGACAACTCATCCGTGATCGCTGGAGTAGTCAACCGCAAACTCGGGCCGTGTGATTTCCCGGGCGCCGGCTCACTTGAAGTCAGGCGACTCGTTGATGAACGCGTTCCAATCCGCTTGGAAGGCATCGGCTGAAGCGAAGGCGAAGGCCGTAGCGATGTCGGCCGAACCCGGCGGTTTGCCGGCGACGCGCGCGGCTTCGAGTAGGCGGGAGTAGGCGACGAGGCGTTTCTGGTTGCTGTGGGCGTAGCTGGCGAGCGAGTACATGAGGCCGAGGCGTTCCGGCCCGAGTTCGTCGAGGCGCCAGCGCAGCATGGGCGCGAGCGCGACCTTGAAGTCCGCTTTGGGGTCCTCGATTCTTCCGGATTTCACCGCTTTTTGCAGTCCCTTGGCCCAGCTGCCCTTGAACACCTGGATGGTTTTGGCCACGCCGCTGGTGCCCTCGATCGAGACCAACCATGCGCCGGAGGCACCGGTGGTTTGTTGGGTGCGGTAATAGGCCTGGCCGTAGCTGAACGCACTGTTGCCCGCCTGTCCGAGGTAATGGCTCATGAGATCGATGTGTCCCTTGAACAACCGGCCGGGTTCCATGGACTCTTTGAATGCGCCGAGATCACTGACACCGAAGACGACCAGCGGCGCGCGGACGTTGTATTGCTGTGAGATCTGGCCGGTGATTCCCATGTTTGCGGCACCGCCGTCCGGGCCTTTTTCCTTGGCCTGCACCCAATTGGGCGGGAGCATCGCCTCCGGGTTTGAGCGGCGGATGGCCTCGAGATACCAATCGATGACTTCGCGGTAGGCCGTCGGGTCCGAGATGAGCAGCAGCGGCATGCGCTGCGTGCCCCAAGAGTCGCGGAAGCCGATGTGGTTGAATGCCATCGCGTGCCAGACGCGTTCGAGCATTTCGATGGTTGGCTCGGGTTTGACCTTGCCCGCGGCGGCTACGAAGAAGCGCGGGGTTTCGGCGATCTCGTATCCTTTCAAGACGGTGCCACTGAATTCGAGGTCTTGTTTGGCCGCCTTGATTTCCGCCTTGTTGAGTTGCAGGTCTTTCTCGACGAATTCCGGTTTGCCCAGAAACAGGATGTCCTCGGGTGCGCGGCCGGATTGGATGAGGTACTGGCGATCGGCGAGGCTGAGGTCCTCGATTTTGGCCTCGATTTTGGCCTGGGTGTCTTCGCGGAGGATGGAAACCGTTTGGTTGCCGATGTCCTGGAGGGTTCCCTTGAACGTGCCCTCGCGGCGCAGGGTCCACAGTTTCGATTCCTCGGCGGAGAGTTGCGGCGCGAGCAGGGCGGCCGCGAGCAGCAGGACGGAGGCGGGGAGAATCACGCGCATGAAGATGGTTTTACCCCGGCCCTGACCGCCCGCAACTGTTTTCGGATTTGCAGGCTGGGCGGCCGGTGGTGAATCCGCGGCTTGCTTCGCGGGCCCGGGGCGATTGAATGCGTCCATGATCGACATGCTGGTGCGGCTTTACGACTTGCCGGATTCCTCCGCGTTGTATGACGCGGTGGCGGCCCGGGACATTCATCTGCGACGGGCGCGGGCCTTCGAGCGGCACACCGTGGCGGCATTTGCCAGGGAGCACTTCACGGAAAAATGGGCGAGCGAGATCGAGGTGGCGATGACGCGCCAGCCGGTGGCTTGTTTTGTCGCGACGCGAGACAAGCGCATCCTCGGGTTTGCCTGCTACGACACGACGGCCCGCGGGTTTTTCGGTCCGACCGGAGTGATCGAGGACGCGCGCGGGCTCGGCTTGGGCAAGGCGCTGTTGATGAAGGCGCTCGAGGGGCTGCGCGATCTCGGTCATGCCTATGGCATCATCGGCGGGGTGGGGCCGAAGGAATTCTATGAGAAAGCCTGCGGCGCGATCGAGATTCCGGGGAGCGATCCCGGGATCTATGGCGACTTGCTGCCTTGATGCGGTCGGCAAGAGCGGCGGATCAATCCATCGCGAATTCCGTCACGACGTAGCCGAGCGACATCAGCACGAAAAACGCGATGCCCAAGCGGCTGATCCAGCGCAGCCACGGGCCTGGCCGGTATTGCATCGGGACGTTCGGGCCGGACATCACCTTGAGGTTGATCCATGCGAGGACCGGCGAGGTGACGAACGAGACGACCGAGGCGAAGGTGAGCAACTGCATGAGGTTGCTGACGAAGTGCAGAACGATCAGCGACGAGACCGCGGCGCCCAGCAGGATCCAGACGCGGTGGATGTTTGCGAATCGTTCCTCGCCGTGTTGCCAGAGCAAGCTGCAGCAGGCGGCGAGAGAGCGCGGGTAGCCGTCGATGCAGGTGATCGACGTGCTGAACATCGTGAAGAACGCCGCCGTGAGAATGATGGGGCGCGACCAATCGCCGATGGCGGACGCGTAGAGCGAGACGAATTGGTCGGCGAAGCCCGCGCCGCTGTTGGAGAACGTTGTGCCTGAGCCGTGCATGACCAGCACGCCCAGCGCGAGGAACGCTACGGCGAGAACGGTCGCGCCGATGTAGCCGAGGTAAAAATCCACCGAGCTTTCGCGCACCGTGGCCATATGGCCGGTTTGTTTTTGGCGGCTGAACATCCACAGCGATGCCCAGGCCGATAGATCGACGGGCGCGGGCATCCAGCCGAGCAGGCCGACGAGAAACGCGAACGACGCGATGTTCCAGGGGCTTGGCGCGATGAAGCCGGAGTCCGCCGGTGTGTTGGTGAACCACGCGATCACGAGTGCGGCGATCGTGAGTGTGGTGAGTGCGAGCATGACCCACTTCGACAATCCGTCGAGCAACCGGTAATGGCCGAAGAGAATGATCATCGAGCAGGTGGTGATGACCAGCACCGTGAGCCACGGGATCGGCAGGCCGATGCCGTAGCCTGCAAGCAGCGCGCCGGTGAGCATCGACACGCCCGCGATGTTGATCATGCCGGTGAGGATGTTGATGAGTAGAAACGTGATCACGAATCCGCGGCCGTGCCGCAGGTATCCGGCGAGCAGGCTTTCGCCGGTGGCGGCGGTGTAGCGCTGGCCGTAGAGGAAGAACGGATACTTGAGAAGGTTGGCGAGCAGCACCAGGCCGAGCAGCGACCAGCCGAACTCGGCGCCCGCGCGGGTCGACCAAACGAGATGGGATCCGCCGACAGCGGCGCTGCAGACGAGCACGCCCGGGCCGATCGCCTTCCACAAACCGGATCGGGTGGAACCGCGGCCGGACGTCGGATTGGAGTCCATGATCCTGCAAGGCTAGCGGATCGGCAGTGCGTGCCAAGCCTGCGCTCGGGAATTCCGCCGCGCATCGCCCGATGTCACCTTGGTGTCGGCACCGGGATCGCCTCGCAGACCTCGCGCCAGTCGGGGAAATTCCACTGATTAGGGAATCCGGCGCATTGGGTGGGTTTCACCTCGTGAATGCGGCACGACCGGCCGTCGAGCATGATGCATTCGTGATTCTCTTTTTCAATGAGCGACAGGCCGCTGCGGTTGCTGCGCAAGCGGGTGAAGTCGCGGATGAAGTCCTCCTCGCTCATGCCGAGAAATCCGGCGATGCGCGGGATCTCGTCCTCTTCGAGCCGTACGTCGCCCGGCCAGCGACAGCAATTCGTGCAGCGCTGGCAGTGGTACGTCACCGACGGATCGAGCGTGGTGCCGCGGTTTGCCGGGCTGCCACATGGCGCCGCGTTCGGGCTTGTCATGGCAGCCGTTGGTAGTGGTGTTTGACCCGGCTGAGGAACCAGCGCCATTTTTTTCCGGGTCGACCGTGGTCGAGCAGGAAGTGCGGGCAGTTCTTGTTGGGCGGACTCGCGCCGCGTCGCGGCCAATGGTAGTGCGGAACGACGTTGCGCAGCGGGATGTCGTGGCGCTTCATCAGCACCGCGGCGAGTTTGGCGGTGCGTTCGATGGTCACGCTGCGGTTGCTGCCGCGGTGCTCGCACATTTCGATGCCGATCGACAAGCGGTTGCCCGGGCCGTTGAAGTCGGCGTGCTCACCTTGTTCGTACACCGGCAGGTGCTGCAGGGCGACCCGGTCGTCCACCGTGAAATGCCAGATCAGATAGCCGATGCGGTTGCCGCCCGGGCGTTTGGGCGCGCGCAGCGCACCGTTTTTGAGCGCCTTCGAATGCTGCCACGCGTCGGCGCTGTAGTTTTGCGTGCTGTGGATGGTGATGTAGCGCGGCTTCATCGGGCGCACGACCTTGCGGCCGTGGCGTCCGCGCGGCACCAGGTCCGCCTTGAGGTTTACTTCGCGGATCATCCGCGACATCGGCACCTTGCCCGCCTGCGGGGTGTTGCCGTCGATGCGCGAGCATTGCGCGAATCCGGCGATGAGGCCGACGATCACGACGAGGCGCATCCATGGGTTCACGCGCGTGGGTGTACCAGCAAACGCGGCGTCCGAGAAACCAAATCCTCATGCTGCGTGAGGATGAGGCGATCAGTTGCGGCGTCCGCCGCGCGAGCGGCTGCGGCGTCGCTGGTTCTTTGCGTCACTCTTCCCGCTCTTCGTTGCGGTGGGCCCGGGCTTGGAGTGTCCTTTCGGTTTCGGCTGAACTTTTTTCACCGGAGGTCTTTTGGTGGGCAAGTTCGACGGATGGATGCCGCCGGCGGTGGGCGGGCCGGCGACGGCGAAATCGACGAATCGTTTTTCGCGGTCGAGCCCGGTCACGTGCAGCGGCACGCGCATGCCCGACTGGATGACGACGCCTGCTGACGACACCCACGCCATGCGGTGCGCCTCGAGCC
Source organism: Verrucomicrobiota bacterium (assembly GCA_016871685.1). Taxonomy (GTDB): domain Bacteria; phylum Verrucomicrobiota; class Verrucomicrobiia; order Verrucomicrobiales; family Akkermansiaceae; genus Luteolibacter. The sequence goes on along the minus strand of VHCM01000014.1, from coordinate 21,543 downwards.
GCCAGCGGCCTTCGGGCAAGTCCTCGCGCCTGACGACGCCGCGGACGCCCAGATCCGGCACCTCGACCATGAGGCCCATCGGGCGCACGTCGGTGACGAGGCCGTCGAATTCGTGCGGGTCATGCATGTCGGCGACCCGGCCGAGGTATTCGAAGAGCTTGATCATCCGCGTCTCCGTCTCGGCGTCGGCGGAAACGCGCTCGGTGTCCGAGATGTGCCGCGACATCGTGCGCAGCTCGGCTTGTGACGGCGTGCGGTCCGGGCGTGGCGGGGGATTTTCCAACAACGGCTGCAGCGCGCGGTGGACGATGAGGTCGGCGTAGCGGCGGATCGGGCTGGTGAAGTGGCAGTAGTCCGATTTGGCCAGCCCGTAATGACCGATGGGTTCCGCGCTGTACGCCGCGCGCTTGAGGCTCTTGAGCAGACCGAGCTTGATGAGGTGTTCCTCGGGTCGGCCTTTCGAGGCATCGAGGAGTTTCTGGATGTGCGCGCGGTTGGTGAGGTCGCCCGGCCGATAGCCGAACAGCATCGCCGTTTGCGCGTACTCGAGCAATCTTGATGGATCGGGGTCCTCGTGGATGCGGTGGATCGCGGGTTTCATGCGGCGGCGCAGCACGCGCGCGACCGCCTCATTCGCAGCCAGCATGCATTCCTCGATGAGTTGGTGGCTTTCCGTGTGGACGACGTGCTCGGCGGCACAAGCGCGGCCTTCGCTGTCGAGTCGGATGCGCACTTCGGGCATCTCCAGATCGAGCGAGCCTTGCTCGAAGCGCCTCCGCCGCATGGTCGAGGCGAGCTTCCATGCCTCGCGCACCATCGGCACCAGTCGCTTGTCGGATTCCTTTGGCGCGGGCTTGCCGTCGAGGATTTCCTGCGCCTGTTCGTAGGATAGCTTGGCCTGGCTGTGGATCACCGCGTCGAAAAACGAGAACCCGGTGATCTCGCCATCGCTCGAGACATCCAACAGCGCGCACTTCGTGAGGCGGTCGACGTGGGGCTTGAGCGAACAAATCCCGTTGCTCAGCTCGACGGGCAGCATCGGTAGCACGCGATCGACGAGGTACGTCGAGTTGCCGCGTTCGATCGCTTCGTGGTCGAGCGCGCTGCCGGGACGGATGTAGTGCGACACGTCGGCGATGTGCACTGCCAACCACCAGCCGTCGCATTTTGCTTCCACCCAGACCGCGTCGTCGTGGTCCTTTGCGTCGGCGGGGTCGATCGTGATGACGAGCTTGTCGCGCCAGTCGCGACGGCGGGCGATTTCTGCGGCATCCGGTTCTTCGGGCACCGAGCGCGCCTCGGTCAGCACGGGTTCGGGAAACGACGTGCGCAATCCGAAGCGGTGGATCACCGCCACGATGTCCGATCCGGGATCGCCCGGCCAGCCGAGCACCTCGACAACGCGGCCGTGTGGTGCCGCGGTGGAATCGGTCCACGACGCGAGGTCGACGACGACCAGTTGGCCTGGTTGCGCGGTCGAGTCGTGGGTCACTTCGATGTTGCCTGCGATCGCCTTGTCCTCGCATTCCACCCAGCCGAAGCGACGGTTGCTGCGGAACACGCCGACGACCTTGCCCGAGCGGCGGGACAGGATCGATTCGACCCGTCCGCGGAGTTCGTCGGCCACCGGGGGCAGCAGTTCCGCCGACCTGCCGCGTGACGGCCGCGCGGCGGGTTTTGCCAGTGAAACCAGTACGCGGTCACCGTCGAGCGCGGTGCCTGCATCACGCCGCGCGACGAACACGCGTGGCGCGGGTGGGAGCCCGGCGAGTGCGGCCTCGTTCGCCGGATCCGCGAGGTCCGGCAGGAGATAGGCGTGGCCTTTGGGGTGAAACTTGAGGGTGCCGGTGAGGCGGTTGGCGGCCTTGGCGCGCAGGACGTAGCGGGATTTTTTTCCTTCCTGCACCACGCCCTCGGCCACCAGCGCGCTGAGCGCGGACCGCAGTTCCGTCCGGCGGTCGGCAGGGACTTCGAGCTTGCGCGCCAGTTCGGAGCGCGTCATCGGCGGGCAGGCCGGGGCCCGCATCAGTGCGAGCACTTGATCTCGCAGAGGGACGCCGGGCATGATGTCATCCTGAATCCCGATCTGTCCTCCGGCAACGGCAATCAGGAGGCCACCGGAAAAATTTGTGTTTGCCCGGATCCGGCGGAGATTCATGCTGCTCCCATCATGAAACAGTCCATCGTCCGTCGTCCCCGGGGTTTCACCTTGGTCGAGCTGCTTGTTGTCATCGCCATCGTCGCGGTTCTTGCCTCGGTGGGTTTCGGCGCGGGCAATGCCGCCATCCAGCGGGCGAAGAAAACCACCGCGCTGGCGACTGCGACCGCCATCGAAAGCGCGGTCAACAATTACTTCAACGATTACAGCAGCATGCCCACCGACAAGACCGAGGATATCGTGCTTGAATCAAACAACGGTGATGGACTTGATCTAATCAAAGTGCTGTTGGGCCAAGAGCCTGATGGAGCGGATCCGATGTACAATCCCAAGAAGATCAAGTTCCTCAATGTCAAGGAAGGCAAGCGATCCGGTCAGGGCGGGGTCGACGGGCTTGTGTACAATCAGGCCGGTGATGAAATCATCGGGTTGTATGATCCATGGGGAGGTGATTCCTCCACTTTCGGCCGATACAACATCATGCTCGACTGCGACTACGACGAAAAGCTGGAAATCCGGCGCAAGGGTGGTGCTGCCGGAACGGAAAAGCTTAACGGCAGGCGGGTCGCGGTCTGGAGCGACGGCTACGACGGCCGCCGCGATGGTGACAACGGCAAGATCAATGACGACGTCACCACCTGGGCGCGCTGATCCGCATCGCCACGGATTCCACGCTCAGCCCACCACTTCGGTGCCGATGCCGCCGTCGGTGAAGATCTCGAGCAGCAGCGCGTGGGGCAAGCGTCCGTCGATGAAGTGGACTTTGCGCACGCCGGCGTCGAGCGCGTCGACCGCGCTGCGGATCTTCGGGATCATGCCTCCGGTCACCGTGCCGTCTGCGATCATCGCCATCGCTTCCTTGCGCTGGATCGAGTGAATCAGGGTGGCGGGATCAGACACATCGGTCATCAGCCCCGGCACGTCCGAGAGGTAGACGAGCTTGGCAACCCGTAGCTCCTTGGCCAGTGCGGCGGCGGCCAGATCGGCATTGATATTGAGCGGGCGGCCCGTGGCGAGTTCCGTCGCCAGCGGTGAGATCACCGGCACGATGCCGTCCTGCTGGGCAGCTTCGACGTGGGCGGTGCGGCAGCCGGCCACTTCACCGACCCTGCCGATGTCGATCGGATTTCCGGATTCGTCGGCGGCGTGCATTTTTTCGCCGAGGAACACCTCGGTGCCGGCGATGCCCGTCGCCTTGCCTCCCAACTCGCGGATCATGTGCACGAGTCCGGGGTTGATTTCCTCCGACAGGACGCGGGCGACGATGTCAATCGCCTCATCGGTCGTCACGCGCAGGCCGCGGATGAAGGTGGCCTCGAGTCCGGCGCGCTCCATCGCGGCGGAGATCGCCTTGCCGCCGCCGTGGACGACGATCGGGTGGATGCCTGCCACTTCGAGGAACACGACATCGCGCATCACCTTGGCCACCAACTGCGGATTTTCCATCGCCGATCCGCCGAGCTTGATCAGGAAGGTTTTTCCCCGGAACGCCTGCAGGTAGGGGAGTGCCTCGATCAGCGCGTTGGCCTTGTCGACGGGTTGCATGTGCCGAGCGTTCTCAATGACCGCTTCCGATGCAAGGATCATCGGCCGGTGGCCTGCTGCGGTCCGCTGTGGCGGGGTTGACCCGGCGATGGCCGCTTGTTAGCGTCGCTGTCCGTTCCATGAGTGACAGCACTTCCGGCTACAAGGACACGCTCACGCTGCCCAAGACCACGTTTCCGATGCGCGCCGACCTCGTGGTCAACGAGCCGCGCCGACTCGAGCAATGGGAGCGCGTCGGGCTGTACGAACGCATTCTGGAAAAACGACGGGCCGAACACGCGCCGGAGTTCGTCCTGCACGATGGTCCGCCCTTCGCCAACGGCGACGTCCACATGGGCACCGCGCTCAACAAGCTGCTCAAGGATTTTGTAGTCAAATCAAAAACAATGGCCGGTTATGCCGCGCCGTTTGTCCCGGGATGGGACTGTCATGGTCTGCCGATCGAATTCAAGGTGGTGAAGGAGGCGGCCGGGCTTGAGCCGGTGGAGATCCGCCGGCGTTGTGCCGAGTTCGCGCGCAAGTTCATCGACGTCCAGCGCGGATCGTTCCGCCGGCTGGGTGTGTTCGGCGAATGGGACCGACCCTACCTGACGATGGATCCCGCCTACGAGGCATGGATCCTGCGGGTGTTCGCACGGTTGGTCGAATCCGGCTGCATTTACCAATCGAAGAAGCCGGTGCAGTGGTCGTACGGAGCGCGCACCGCGCTGGCGGAGGCCGAGGTGGAATACAAGGACAAGGAGAGTCCCGCGGTGTTCGTGAGGTTTCCGATCATCAATGAAAGCGTTGCCGCCGCGCCGGTCCTCAACGGCGCGTCGATTGCGATCTGGACCACGACGCCGTGGACGTTGCCGGCCAACCTCGGTCTCGCCGTGCATCCGGAGTTCCATTACGTGGTTGGCCGCTTCGCCCGCGTGTCCGACGCGCGCGCCGAAACGCTGGTGATCGTGCGCGAACTGGTTTCCGAATTCGAGCGTAAGACCGGGTTCGTCCTTGGAGAAACCCTGGCGACACTCCAGGGCCGCGACCTCGAAGGCCTCGTAGCGTGCCACCCGTTGTTGCCGCGCGCGTCGAAGGTGATCCCCGCGTCCTTCGTCACCACCGACACCGGCACGGGGATCGTCCACATCGCGCCGGGCCACGGCGCCGACGACTATGCGGCGGGTCAGCAGCACGGACTCGGCGTGTTGTCGCCGGTGGATGACGACGGCAGGTTCACCGATGAGGTCGGCCTCGACGGCTTGGCCGGCATGCATGTGTTCGAGGCGAACGAGCCGATCATCGCGATGCTGGACAGCCGCGGCATGTTGCTCGGCCGCGAGACGCACCGTCACTCGTACCCGCATTGCTGGCGCTCGAAGACGCCGATCCTGTTTCGCGCGGTCGAGCAGTTCTTCATTTCACTCGACGTGCTGCGTGGCCGCGCGCTGGATGAGATCGACCGCGTCGAGTGGTTGCCCGCCTGGGGGCGCAACCGGATCCATGGCACGGTCGAGGCGCGTCCCGACTGGTGCATTTCGCGCCAGCGCACCTGGGGCGTACCGCTGCCGGTGTTTCTCGATGCGGACGGCAAGGCCGTGCTCTCCGCGGAAACCGCGCGCAAGGTGGCCGACCTCGTCGAGACCGAAGGCACCGACTTCTGGTTCGCCGAGGATGACGCGCGGACCGTCGCGCGGCTTGGCTTGCCTCAAGGCATGAGGAAATGCCGCGACACGCTCGATGTCTGGATCGATTCCGGTTGTTCGCACGTGGCGGTGCTGGAGAACCGCGAAGGCCTGCGGGCACCGTGCGACCTGTATCTCGAGGCGACCGACCAGCATCGCGGCTGGTTCCAGAGTTCGCTCATGCTCAGCGTCGCGTGGCGCGGCACCGCGCCGTACCGCACGGTGATGACCCACGGATTCGTGGTCGACAAAGACCGCAAAAAACTCTCGAAATCCGAAGCTGAGAAGGCTGGAAAGCCGATCGATGCGGCGCATTTTTACAACCAGTACGGCGCCGACATCGTGCGCCTGTGGGTGTCCTCGGTCGATTGGCAGAACGAAGTGCCCTTCGGCGAGGAGTTGTTCAAGCAGGTGGCCGAACCGTACCGTCGCATCCGCAACACGCTGCGCATCCTGCTCGGCAACCTCGATGGCTTCAATCCGGCCGCCGACCGCGGAGCCGCGCCTCCGACGCTGCTCGATCGCTGGATCCTCGAGCGGCTTCACGCGGTCACCGCCGAATGCCGCAAGGCCTACGACCAGTACGAGTTCCGCAAGGTGTTCAACGCCGTCAACACGTTCTGCGCGCAGGATTTGTCGGCGATCTACATCGATGCAACCAAAGACCGCATGTACTGCGATGCCGTGGATTCGCCGCGCCGCATCGCATCGCAGCACGCGATGCACGACGTGTTCAGCGCGCTGTCCCGCCTGCTCGCGCCGGTCCTGTGTTTCACGGCCGACGAGGCGTGGGAACATGCGTCGTTCACCACCGGCAGCGTACACGAGCGGGATTTTCCCGATCCCGATCCCGCGTTTGCTCCCGGTGAGGCCACTGCCGTCGTCTCGCGACTGCTCGAGGTCCGCTATCTGATCCAGACCGCCATCGAGGAGCGTGTGCAGGCCAGGGAGTTCGCGCGCAACAACGAAGCGGAAGTCGTGCTGACCCTGCCGGATGCCGACGCCGGGTTGCTGCCGCTGCTGCGCGACCGCGATTTCGCCACCGAGTTCTTCATCGTCGCCGGGCTTGAGGCCGCGACCGGCCCGGCACCGGCCGCCACCGCGCGCAAGACCGCGCTGCCGCTTTGCCCGCGCTGCCGCAGGCACGAGCCCGAGGCGGAGCGCGGGCTCTGCCGCCGTTGCGCCGACGTCTGCGCGGGTTGATGGCGGTTCCGCGCCCGCCCGTGCGATTCGCTCTTTTGTGCGTGCCTTTCCCATGATTGGTTCGATCCATGCATGAGGAAAAACCATTGGCGGTGGTGCTCGACGAGGGTGATTTGATGGAGGGCGGGCTCGGATGGCCGGGGCTCGAACCACTGGTTGAAGTCCGGTCGTATCGAGTCACCGCGGTGGCGGACATCATCGATCGCGCGGCCGATGCGGCGATCGTGCTCACCAACAAAACGCCGCTCGACGCGCGCACCATCGGCGCGTTGCCGCGGCTGCGCTTCATCACGGTGCTGGCCACCGGCTTCAACGCGATCGATACCGATGCCGCGCGTGCCGCCGGGATCGCGGTGTCGAACGTCCCCGCCTACGCCAGCGACTGTGTCGCCCAGCACACGTGGGCGCTGATCCTCGAACTCTGCAACCGCGTCGGCGGACACGCGGCATCCGTCGAGACCGGCACTTGGTCGGCATCCGGCCAATGGTGCTACTGGCAGTCCGCGCCGATCGAGCTGGCGGGAAAGCGGCTGGGCCTCATCGGTCGCGGACCGATCGCCGTCAAGGTCGGCGAGATCGGCCGCGCGTTCGGCATGGAGGTGATGATGGCGAGTCTCTCGCATCCATCAGGCGGGGTGGGGCTCGCGTCGTTGGACGAGGTTGTGCGCTCGGCCGATGTGATGTCGCTGCATTGCCGGCTCACCCCGGTATCCGCGGATTTCGTGAATGCGTCGCTGCTCTCGTCGATGAAGCCCGGCGCGCTGTTGGTGAATACGGCGCGCGGTGGATTGGTCCGCGAGCCCGACTTGGCCGCCGCGCTCTCGTCAGGTCGCATCGGCGGTGCCGCGCTCGATGTCCTGTCGGTGGAACCACCGCCGGCGGATCACCCGCTGATCGGTTTGCCCAACTGCATCATCACGCCGCACATGGCGTGGTCGGGCAGGGAAGCGCGTCAACGCCTGATCGACACCACCGTGGCGAACATCCGCGCCTTCCTTGCTGGTAGGCCGCAACACGTCGTGAACGCATGAGTGCGGATCCGTCCGCTTTGCGCGTGCTTGTCGCGCCCGACAAGTTCAAGGGCTCGCTGGATTCGGCGGCGGCGGGTGCGGCGATCCGCCGCGGGTGGCTGAGGGAGCGACCGCAGGACGAGGTTCGATGCCTCATCCTCTCGGATGGTGGCGAAGGATTTGTCGATGCCTTTGAATGCGCGACCGGTGGCAAGCGCGTTTGTTGTGAGACCACCGATCCGCTCGGTCGTGCCATCACGGCGGATTGGCTGATGTTCGGGGAGCGGGATGCCGCGGTGGCGGTGATGGAATCCTGCGCGGCCATCGGACTCCACCTGATGCATTCCGGCGAACGCGATCCGCTGCATGCTTCGACCGCGGGTGTCGGCACGATGATGCTCGATGCGGCGAGGCGCGGTGCCCGCAGATTTATTGTCGGTCTCGGCGGCAGTGGTACCAATGACGGCGGCATCGGCATGGCGGCATCGCTCGGGTTCCGGTTTCTCGACCGCCATGGCCGCGAGCTTCCAGCGATCCCTGCATCGCTTAACCGAATCGCGCGCATCGCCGCACCCGGATCAACGATGCTGCCACCGGTCACCGCAGCCACCGATGTGGATCATCCGCTCGCCGGTCCTCGCGGAGCCACCCGCATGTTCGGTCCGCAAAAAGGAGTGAGGCAAGAGGACATCGATCGCCTCGACGATGGTCTGGCGCGTTTGGCCGGGCGGGTGAAAACCGACCTCGGGATTGATGCCGCGGATCTGCCGGGCAGTGGTGCCGCGGGGGGGCTGGGCTTCGGCATGATCGCGTTTTGCGGCGCGGTAATGGCCTCGGGATTCGACTTGCTGGCGCAGGCATTCGCGCTCGAAGACCACATCCGCGCATCGGACATCGTGATCACCGGCGAGGGACGGCTCGACGCGCAGAGTCTTGCAGGAAAGGCGCCGGTGGCGCTGGCGCGTCTCTGCCGTGTGCATGGCAGGCAGGTGATCGCCCTGCCGGGGCAGGTGGATCCGTCGGTGGATTTCACCGGCTGCTTCGACCGCATCTTGCCGCTGGCGGAGTTGTGCGGCGATCCATCCGACCGGATGTCGCGGGCTGCGGACTGGCTGGCACACGCTTCGGCCACCGCCGCATCGGAAACACCGGATTGATCCGGGTTGAATAATCTCCGCGCGGTATCGTCCTATCGAATGCAACCCGCATTCCACACCGATGAAACATCCACACCGTTGGTTCGCTTCCGCCGTGGCCGCCGTGGCCACCTTCATGACCACCCCCGCCGCCGAGGCCGGATATCCCCACCGCTACGGCCACTGCGGCAGCAGCGTCACCGTGCGTTACCATCATCCGGTCTCCTCGTACCGCCACACCCCGTATGGCTGTGACTCACGCAGGGTCTACACCCATCCGGTGTACCGCCCGCACCATCACCACTACGTGCATCCCCACTCCCGTCCGGTCTATCACTACAACCGCTACTGCCCGCCGCGTCCGGTGATTTGCCCGCCGCAACCGTGCTACCCGGTCATCCGCCACAACGGACTCTATATCGGCGGCAGTTGGCGGTTGTGAGCCGCCTCACTCACGCGAGCTGTGTCTCGACCAGCAGCCGGTAGGTACCGTTGCGCGCAAGCAGCTCGTCGTGCGTCCCGCTCTCGACGATCCGGCCGTGGTTGAAAACCAGGATGAGGTCGGCATCGCGCACGGTCGACAGGCGGTGCGCAATGACCAACGACGTCCGGCCGTGCATCAGACGCTCGAGCGCCTCGTGCACCAGCCGCTCGCTCTCAGAGTCGAGTGCCGATGTCGCTTCGTCGAGCAGCAGGATTCGCGGGTCGGCGAGGATCGCGCGGGCGATGGCAACGCGCTGGCGTTGTCCGCCGGAGAGCTTCACGCCGCGCGGGCCGACGAGGGTGTCGTATCCGTCCGGCAGCGCTTCGATGAACTCGTGGGCGTTCGCGTTGCGCGCGGCGGCGGTGATTTCCGCGGATCCGGCACCGGGTCGGCCGTACGCGATGTTCTCCCGGATGCTTCCACCGAAGAGGAGAATCTCCTGGGGCACGATGGCCAGCTGCGAGCGCAGCGCGCGCAACGACAGCGACGAGGCGTCGCGGCCGTCGAAGAGCAGGCGTCCGGCATCCGGATGGTTGAAACCAAGGATCAGCGAGAACACGGTGGACTTGCCCGCGCCGGACGGGCCGACCAATGCGACGCGCCGACCGGAGGCCACGGTGAACGACAGGCCGTCGAGCACGGGAACCTCCGGACGCGACGGATATCGGAAGGAAACCTCGTCAAAGGCGATGGATCCTTCCAAGCGCAACTCCCCGTCGCCTCCGGTGCGCTCCGGTTGCTCATCGAGCAAGCCACGCAGTCGCTCGGTCGCACCAGCGGTCTGCTGGAATTGCGAGATGATTTCCGGAAACGATCCGAGTGATGCGCCAACGAAGATCGAGAACAGGATGAACCAGGCGAAGTGCTCCCAGGTGATCTGGCCGGTGGCGAGCAAGCGTGCGCCGTGCCAGGCAACGAACGAGATCGTGCCGAACAAGGCGAAGATGATAAACGAGAGGAACGCCGCGCGGTGGCGGGCTCCGCGGCGCGTGACGTCGTAGAACGCGTCGAGCGCGCGCGAGTAACGCGAACGCTCGAGCGGCTCGTTGGTGAAGGCCTTGACGTCGGCGATCCCCTGCACGGTCTCCTCGATCACCGTGCCGGCTTCGGCGAGCGAATCTTGCGCGGCCTTGGAGAACCCGCGCACCTTGCGTCCGAAAAACGCGATCGCCAAGACGACCACCGGCACGCTACCGAGCATCACCAACGACAAGCGCGGCGATGCGATGAAGATGAAGACGAGCCCGCCGACGAGGATCACGCTCTGGCGCACGGCCTGGGGCACCGTGGTGAGCAAAGTCTCGCGCACGATCGCGAGGTCCGCCGAGATCCGGTTGCTCAGCGCGCCCGGGCGCTGCTCCTGGAAGAACCCCATCGGCAGCGTCGTGAGGTGGCCGAACAAATCGCGGCGCATCCGGTTGAGGGCCGATTCGCCCGATCGGATGAATCCCTGGACGCGGAAAAACGCGATGACCGCCTGAAGCCCCAGTACCGCCAGCAATTGCAGCACCACGACGTCGGCCTGCCCGAGCACGATCGCCGGATCGATTTGATTCTTCAGCGCGTCGCTGGGACCACCGACCAGTCGGCCGAGGAAATACGGGAATGCCAATGAAAGACCGGCGGTGACGAAGAGGGCGGCGAGCGACGGCAGAAAGACCCGTTTTTCGCGCATCAGGTAGCCGAGGATCCAGCGGTGCGGCGACGCGGATCGGGTCGGGCTCGGCTCGGACATGCGCCGATGGGAACCAATGCGCGGGTCGGCGTCAACCGCCGGAATCCGCTTGTGAGATGCCTTTGCCGCGATAGGATGGATGGCGGACAGGCACGCACATGCTTCCACCATTGCTTCGCATCCTCTCGGTCACCGCGTTGGGCGTGACCCGCTCGGCCGCGGTGATCGTCGCCGGTGCGAGCGGCGGCGGCAACACGGCGTCTAACACGACCAGCGCGCAATTTGCCAGCGAGTACGGCTTTGCCGCGCCGGTGATCGACAACGTGATTGCCTACTCCGACGCCTCGGGGGTGTACCTCGGGTACAACCCGGCGACGGCCGACGTGTGGGTGCTCACCGCGCGCCATGTTTCGGCCAACGCTTCCGCAGGCGCGACGGTGGTCATCGACGGCCTCACCTACCAGCGGCAGCCGGAAGGAGCCGATGGCTTCGGCCTGCTCCCCGGCGGTGATTTGCGGTTGGTGCGCTATCGCCGCGATGATCTCGCGGTGCCGTCGCTTTCGGCGGTCGAGCTGAACACGACCATCCCGGTCGCCGGAGCCGGACTGCTGATGGCGGGATTCGGTCAGAACCGCACACAGAACGCTACGACCAATGCATTCACTTCCGATGCGACGACGTTTACGGTCGGCACCGGATACAACTGGTCGGGCACGCGGATGCAGCGCTGGGGGGTCAATGCCGTGGAGGCGGAATTTCTCAATGCATTGGAGAGCGGGACTGCGGTGTCGGGCACGATCGGCAGTTTTTCCATGGGGTCTTACTCGACCTCGGGATTCATGACGGATTTCGACCAACCTGGTTTCGGTCAGTGGTTGGCATCCAACGAGGCCCAGGGTTCGCTCGGCGATTCCGGCGGAGGAGCGTTCGTGTACGAAGGCAGTCAATGGCGCTTGGCCGGGATCTTCAGCGCGGTGGCCGGATTCCAAAACCAACCATCGAACACCTCGGCGTTCGGCAACCTGACGTTGCTCACGGATGTCGCCAGCTACAGCACCTCGATCACCACCGCGCTGGGTGGGATCACGCTGATTCCCGAGCCGTCGTCGGCCGTGCTGTTTGCGGCGGGTGCGGCGCTCGCGCTGCGCAGGCGGCGGCTTGCTGCGGACGCGCGTGACCGCTAAGTTCGCGCCCGATGCGGAACAGACTCGACGCGGCGGTCGCCAGGCGACGCGACATCACCGACATGCGCACCGATGCGGTCCGCTGGGTCGATGGCGCGGGTGACGGATTGCCCGGACTGATCATCGAATCGTTCGCCGACCGGTTGTTGGTGTCTGCCACCGCTGCACCCGACGATCCGGCGCTGCTCGATTGGCTGCAGCGACGCGGATCTCCGGTGTATTGGAAACATGCGGATCCGCATCTCAAGGAGTCACCGGTGCATCTTGCCGGGCCATCCGCCGATGAGCCGTTCACGATTCTGGAAAACGGATTGCGCTTCGAAGTTTCGTTCAGTACCGGATATTCCCAAGGCATCTTCCTCGACCAGCGCGACAATCGCGCGCGGCTTGCCAACCGCATGCGGCCGGGACTGCGTCTGCTCAACACGTTCGCCTACACCGGCGCGTTTTCCGTGGCTGCCGCCACCACGGGTGCCGAAACCACCACGCTCGATCTGTCGCAGCCGTATCTCGACTGGGCGAAGCGCAACTTCGCGCACAACGCGCTCGACCCCGCGGCCCATCACTTCTGCAAGGGCGACACCTTCCACTGGCTGCGGCGATTTGCCCGTCAGGGACGCGCATTCGATGCCGTGGTGCTCGATCCGCCGACCTTCTCGCGCGATGACCGCGGACGCGTCTTCCGCGTCGAACGCGATTTCGGTGAACTTGCCGCGCTCGCAGCCGCCGTGCTCGCCCCCGGTGGCTGCCTGCTCTGTTGCACCAACTTCCGCGGCATTTCGCCGCAGGCATTCGAGCGTCTGGTCGTGTCTCAACTGCCCCGCCGGATGCGTGCCACCCATGTCCCGATGCCCGCGGATTTCACCGACGAGCCCTATCTCAAGTCGCTGTGGCTGGATGGCTGAGGTGTTTTGTCATGCCGCATGGTGTGGAACGTCCGTTTCAGACGGGCATTTTTGACTTGTCATCCATGTGCGGGATCCATGCAGTGCGAATGCTTGGGTGCGATTCCAAACCAAACCAAACATCATGAACAAACTCATCACTGAATTCATCGGAACCTTCTTCCTCGTCCTGACGATCGGCTGCACGGTCGTCCCGGGTGCGGAAGGAGTGATCGCTCCATTGGCCATCGGCTCCGCGCTGATGATCATGATCTACGCCGGCGGCCACATCTCGGGCGCGCACTACAATCCGGGCGTGACCCTGGCCGTGTGGATGCGAGGACGTTGTGAGACCAAGGACGTCGTCCCCTACATCGCCGCGCAGATCGCCGGTGCGTTCGTTGCCGCACTGGTCGTCGGCTTCCTCTACGGATCCGGCGAGGCGTTGAAAATCGAGAGCACGCCCAAGGCATTCGTCGCCGAGGCGTTGTTCAGCTTCGCGATCGCCTACGTGGTCCTCAACGTCGCCACTGCCAAGAGGAACGCCAACAACTCGTTTTACGGCCTGGCCATCGGCTTCACCGTGGTCGTTGGTGCCTTCGCCGTGGGCGGTGTCTCGGGCGGTGCCTTCAACTCGGCCGTCGCCCTGGGTGCGGCGAAGATGGGTCTGGTCGGTTTTGCCGACATCTGGATCCACATCGCCGCCAACCTCGTCGCCGGCGCGCTGGCGGCGACGGTCTTCAAGATCGCCAACCCCGACGACAGATAACCCCGGCGATTCGATTTACCTGATTCGTTCCGCAGCCGCCCCACACCCGGGCGGCTGCGCTGTCTCCGGCAATGATCAAGGCAGGTTGGAAATCGTGAAATCACCGAAGAACGGCCAGATGCCGGAGTAGTCGCTGGTATACCTGCCGCTGAAAAATCCGCCGCCCGCATCGCGGAACGCCAGGTTGAATTCCATCGCGCCGATGTTCTGCAGCGCCGCCACGAGCTGCATCGAATGCAGCCTGGGGGTTGTCAGGTACGCGCCGATCGTGCCGCCGGATGATCCGTTGAGCAGATAGCTGCCGAGCGGTGACGTGTAATCGATCGTGCCGCGGGCGGCCGCGGTGAGATCGATCACCAACGGCTGGTTGCCGCCCGAGGTGAGCACCAGCGAGAGGCGTTTGCCGACAAGGCTCGCGGGCTGTGCAGGGTGGACCGCATGGGCGACATGGAAAAAACAGCGGTCCTTGCCGGTGGTGAAGAACCCAACGCCGATCGGACTGGTTCCCGGCGTGGTGGTTTCATTGATGCTGCCGATGCTCGTCCACGACGCGAGGTCCGACGATCCGGCGAACGAGTGCTTCGCCATCGCCGGACGCGCGGCCAGCTCGATGAAGTCGCCCTGTGCCGTGCGGCGGAACACTGGCCGCGAATTGGCGATCGTGGGCAGTCCCTGCGCGTGCACGTTGAATGCCTGCGCCGATGCGCCGATGCGGTGGATCGTCACCGACTGCATCACCACCGGCGCGAGCGGTTTGTCATTCGCACCGGTGGGCGTCGCGCCGATCGCGCGCACCACCTCGATGCCCTCGATGATGCGCCCGAACACCGCGTGCTTGTTGTTGAGATGCGCGGTCGTGGCGAGCGTGATGAAGAACTGGCTGCCGTTCGTGTTGGCACCGGAGTTGGCCATCGACAACACGCCCTCGCCATCGTGCCGCAGGTCGGGATGAAACTCGTCGGCAAACCCGTAGCCCGGTCCGTCGGTGCCGGTGCCGTTGGGTGATCCACCCTGGATCATGAACCCGTTGATCACCCGGTGGAAGGTGAGCCCGTTGTAGTATGGCCGCTTCGCAGGCAATCCCGCGCTGTCGAACCAGGTGCGGGAACCATCGGCAAGCCCGGCGAAATTCGCCACCGTGGTGGGCACCTTGTCGTGATGCAGCACCGCAGTGAAGCTGCCTTTGTTCGTGGCGAACACGGCGTAGATCCCGGGATCGGCGGGCAGTGCCTGGCACAGGTGCGGTAGGAGCGCGGCGACGAGGAGAGGGAGGGCTCGGCGATAGGCATGCATCAGGCTCAATTCATGGCAAATCCCGGCCCGTCTGGCAATGCACATCCGTGCCGCCGTCCTTGCGGGTCCGTCGTTCCCGTGCTACTCCGCGCGTGAATAGGCATGGCCGATCGTCATGATGACAGCCCCGTCGTGCGCGGCGGCGGATTTCTCGCACGCCTCACGCCCGTCGTGAAGTGGCTGATGCTTGCCAACGTCGCGGTCTTTCTCGCCGATCACCTGTTGCTGCCGCTGCTCCTCGACCAAGGTGCCGTTCACCGGCGGTTGATCGAGTGGGGTGCGTTTTCGGTGTCGGATTCGGTGGTGGGTCTGCGCTTGTGGCAGTTCATCACATTCCAGTTCTTGCACGACAGCCTCGGCCACCTGCTGTTCAATTCAATCGGGCTGTACTTCTTCGGCCCATGGGTCGAGCGCTGGTGGGGCGCGCAGCGGTTCCTTGCCTTCTACCTGCTCTGCGGCTGCGGTGGCGCGGCGCTCTTCACCTTGCTCAATCTCGCGCACATCGTGCCGGGCGGACCGGACACCGGCCTGATCGGTGCGTCCGCGGGCATCTACGGAATCCTGATCGCCACGGCCGTCATCGCGCCCGGCCTGCGCGTGATGCTGCTCATTCCGCCGATCGAGTTGTCGATGCGCCAGCTCGCGATCGCGCTGATGGTGCTGTCGGTCGCGATGATCGTCATCGGCTTCGGCGGCAACGAGGGCGGCGAGGCCGGCCACCTCGGCGGCGCGGTGGTTGGATTTCTGCTGATGCGTTTTCCGCGGATCATCGGCTCCCCCGAAGGCGCGAGCCGTCCGCGGCCGAAGTTCAGCGTCGTGCGCGAGGCGAAACTCCGCCCGCGCGCGAGCCTGCGTCTCGAGGAGGATCCGAAAACCGACCGCATCCTCGAAAAAATCTCGCAGGAAGGGTTCCAAAGCCTCACTCCGGAGGAGAAAGACCATTTGCACGAAGTATCCCGACGCCAGACCCGCCGACCATGACCGATGAAGAGATGATCCGATGCGACGACCGCGCGCGCCAGCTCGACCGGCTGCGCGCCATCATGCACCGCTTGCGCGCTCCGGGAGGTTGCCCGTGGGATGCCGAACAATCGCACGCATCGTTGGTCTCCAACTTGATCGAGGAGGCGTACGAAACGGTCGATGCGATCCGCCGCAACGACCTGCCGCACTTGGAAGAGGAACTCGGCGATCTGTTGTTGCAGGTCGTCTTCCACAGCGAACTCGCCGCCGAGGCCGGGCACTTCGATCTCGACGATGTCGCGCGCGGCATCTGCGATAAGCTCGTCCGCCGCCACCCGCACGTCTTCGCCGCCAGTGCGGCCGCAACCGCCGACGAGGTGCTCGCCCAGTGGGACGCCATCAAGCGTGATGAGAAGGGCGACCAACACCGCGGACTGCTGCACGGCACCGGCAACGGCCTGCCCGCGTTGCTGCGCGCGGCCAAGCTGCAGAAAAAAGCCGCGAAACACGGATTCGATTGGCCCGACGACCGCGGCGTGCTCGACAAGATCCGCGAGGAACTCGCCGAAGTGGAGGCCGCCATCGCCGGAGACGATCCGGCCGCGGTACAGGAGGAACTCGGCGACCTCTTGTTCGCCGTGGTCAACCTCGTGCGCCGCCGCGGTGGCGACCCCGAGCTGGTGATGGCCGCCGCCAATGCGAAGTTCGAGCAGCGTTTCGCCGCAATGGAATCCCACCTCGCCGCGCGCGGACTGCACCCGGCCGGCGCGACCCTCGACCAGATGGAGGAATCGTGGTCGGCGGTGAAACGCGGTTGATTGTGGCGCGGGCTGGCCGGGGCAATGGATCCGGGATTCCGCTTTGCCGTGGATCTTTGCAAAACCTGGACTATGCTGCGCGGCGGATGGATTTCGAGCTGACCAGCGACTACCAGCCCCGCGGTGACCAACAACAGGCCATCGACAAGCTGGAGAAGTCGATCCGTGCCGGCAACCGCCACCAGACGCTGCTCGGCGTCACCGGCTCGGGCAAGACCTTCACCATGGCCAGCCTGATCGCCCGCTGCGGCAGGCCCGCGCTCGTGATGAGCCACAACAAGACGCTCGCTGCGCAACTCTACTCGGAGCTAAAGGGGTTCTTTCCGAACAACGCGGTCGAATATTTCGTCTCGTACTTCGACTATTACCAGCCCGAGGCCTACATCCCGCGTACCGACACGTACATCGAGAAGGACTCGTCGATCAATGATGAGATCGAACGGCTGCGGCTCTCGACCATGGGCTCGCTGCTCACCCGCCGCGACACGATTGTCGTGGCCTCGGTGTCCTGCATCTACGGCCTCGGATCTCCCGAGGACTACGAGAACATGATGTTTCCGGTCAGCGTCGGCCAGCAGCTCACCCGCGAGCAATTCCTCGACAAGCTCGTGTCGATGCTCTTTGAGCGCAACGACGTGGTATTCGGCCGCGGCAAGTTCCGCGCACGCGGTGACGTGGTCGAGGTGCATCCGGCCTACCTCGACCAGACGGCGGTGCGGGTCGAGTTCTTCGACGACCGCGTCGAGCGCATCACGCTCGTCCAGGTCACCACCGGCCGCACGGTTGAGCGCCTCGAATGCCACACGTTCTTTCCGGCGAAGCAGTTCGTCACGCCCGGCGACAAGATGAAGCGCGCGATCCACGCGATCCGCGGTGAACTCGACGAACGCATCGGCGATCTGGAGAAACGCGAGGCGCTCGTCGAAGCCCAGCGCCTGCGGATGCGCACCGAGCACGATCTGGAGATGATGAACGAACTCGGGTTCTGCCAAGGCATCGAGAACTATTCGCGCCACCTCACCGGCCGCGAGCCGGGCGCGCGACCGCACACGCTGCTCGATTTCTTTCCCGATGACTTTCTGCTGATGGTGGATGAAAGCCACGTCACCATCCCGCAGGTCCGCGGCATGTACGAGGGCGACAAAAGCCGCAAGTCGGTGCTCGTTGACCACGGATTCCGCCTGCCCAGCGCGATGGATAACCGTCCGCTCCGCTTCGATGAGTTCATGCACATGACCGGTCAGCGGCTCTACGTCTCGGCCACGCCCGGCCCGTTCGAGCTGGTCAACTCACGGCCGGACAACCGGACGTGGATCGAGATCAAACCGGGCGGCGTTCAACCGATGGCGAAAGTGCGCGTGCGCGCCAGCGGGGGCGACGAGCCGGTCGATGCATTCGAGGTCGGCAAACCGGGCACGCCACTGGTCGTCGAGCAGGTCATCCGGCCGACCGGGCTGCTGGACCCGGTGATCACCATCCGCCCGCTCAAGGGGCAGATCGACGAAACCATCGAGTTGTGCCGACAGCGAGTGGAGCGTCATGAACGCGTGCTCGTCACCACATTGACGAAGAAGACAGCGGAGGACTTGAGCGAATACCTGCAGGGCGTGGGACTCAAGGTTCGCTACATTCACGCCGATGTCGATGCGGTCGAGCGCGTCGAGATTTTGCGACAGTTGCGTGCCGCGGCGATCGATGTCCTGGTCGGTATCAACCTGCTGCGCGAGGGACTCGACCTGCCGGAAGTCTCGCTGGTGTGCATCCTTGACGCCGACAAAGAGGGATTCCTGCGCAATGAAACCTCGCTGATCCAGACGGCCGGCCGCGCGGCCCGCCACATCTCCGGTGAATGCGTGTTGTTCTGTGACGTGATGACCGAATCGATCCGTCGGTTGATCGAGGTGTCCGACGAACGACGGACGCGCCAGCGCGCGCACAACGAGGCGCACGGGATCACGCCGCAGGGGGTGAAGCGCGGACTGCAGCAGAGCCTGCAAGCCGCGGGGCATGATGAGGGTCCGGCGGCAAAGGGTGAAACCGCCAAGGTCGCGCAGGAGGCCGCGCCTTACGACCCGCTGCGCGTGATCGCCGGGTTGGAGGAGGAGATGCGCGCGGCATCGGCGAGGCTCGAATTCGAGCGCGCCGCGCACCTTCGCGACCAGATCGCCGCGCTCAAGCAGCCTGCGGATGCGGCGGCACCGCGCAAGACGGAGTATCCGAAAGCGGTCGGCAAACGCGGCAAGCGCCGCGGGACATGATGTCGTGAATCCGCACGCGCTGCCGGATCATCCGCGCCGGATCCGGTCGAGAGCCGACTGCAGCGCGTCGATCGCGGCGGGCGGATTGGTGGCGCACAGCGAGATGCGCAGCCGCGCGGTGCCGCGCGGCACCGTCGGGTAGCGGATCGCCGGCACGAGAAATCCTTCGCGCGCGAGTGCCGCCGAGGTCTCGATCACCGCTTCGTTGGTGCCGAGCACGACCGGCACGATCGCCGCGGGAGCCGTGCTGATCCGCGCCACATTCGCGTGCAGCCTTTCGCGCAACTCCGCGCCTTCCGCAGAGCGGATGATGCGCAGCGCCTCATGCGCCGCACAAGCCTGCGCGGGCGGCATCGCGGTCGAGTAGATGAATGTCCGCGCGCGGTTGATGATCAGCTCGATCCAGTCGCGCGATGCGGCGAGGTAGCCGCCGCCCGTGCCCGCTGCCTTGCCGAGCGTGCCCATCTGGAAGGTGATGCGCTGCTGGAGGCCTTCGCGCTCGGCAAGCCCCATTCCGGACCCGCCGATGACGCCGAAACCGTGCGCTTCATCGACCAGCAGCAGCGCACTGTGTTCGTCGGCCAGATCGGTCAGCTCCCGCAGCGGACAGACGTCGCCGTCCATGCTGAACACCGATTCGGTGACGATCAGGATCCGGCAGTCCGCGGATTTCGCGCGGCACGTCGCCAGAAGGTCGGCCAGCCGCCGCATGTCGTTGTGCGGAAAGACGCGCAGCCTGGCACCGGAGAGCTTCGCCGCATCAATCAGACAAGCGTGGGAAAGCCGATCGATCAGCACCACGTCGCCTTCGCCGACCACTGCGGGGATCACGCCGGTCGCCGTGGCGGATCCAGAGGAGAACACCAGCGCGGCCTCGCATTGCTTCGCCTCCGCCAGAGCTTGCTCGAGCGCGACGTGCGGCGGCTGGGTGCCGCAGACGAGGCGTGACGCGGTCGATCCGGCACCAAAGCGTCGCGCGCCCTCGACGAGTGCATCGATCACCCGTGGATGCGAGGCGAGTCCGAGGTAATCGTTGGAAGCGAAATTCCACAGCTCCGCACCGTCGCGGGTCACACGGACGCCTGCGGAGGATTCAAGCGGATGAAGCGTGCGCAGCAGTCCGGCCGCGTCGATGCCGCGGAGTTGCTCGGCTGGGCCGGTGGCGGGATCAGGCATCGGTCACGGAGCGTTCGAGCGCCCAGCGCAGCAGGTTTTCCGAATCGCTCCAGATGTTGGCCGAGTTCGACTTGAGCACGACGACGATCACGTCGCGTCCGCCGAGGGATCCGGTCGACACGAGGCAGCGGCCCGAAGCGTTGGTGGTGCCGGTCTTCATGCCGTTGCAGTAGGGCAGCGACTTGAGCACCTTGTTGGTGTTCTCGAGAAACCGCGTGCGCCCGTCACTGTAGCGGAACGTGTAGCCCTTGGTGGCGGAGAACGACCGCAGCAATGGACTGCGATAGGCCGCGCGCGCGGCGATCGCCATGTCGCGCGCGGTGGAATACTGGCCGGGCTCGGTCAACCCGTGCGGGTTGAGGAAATTCGAATTGCGCATGCCCAGTGCCGCGGCCGTCCGGTTCATCCTTGCTGAGAACCCCGGCTGACTTCCGCTCACGTCGCGTGCGAGCGCGCGGCCGACGTCATTCGCGCTCTTGATCATCAGTGCCTTGACCAATTCGCGCCGCGTGTAGGTCTCTCCGGGTTTCAGACCGAGCTTGGTCGGTTCGCAATTCGCGTCGTCCGCGGTGATGCGCACCACCCGGTCGATGTCGCCCGTTTGCAGCACGCACAGCGCGGTGACGATCTTCTGGGTGCTCGCGACCGGGCGTGGCAGGTCGGCGTTCTTCGCGTAAAGCACACGTCCGCTGCCAATGTCGACGACGATCGCGCTCTCGCCGACGATGCGCGGCGGTGCTTGCGGCGGGATCCACGACGCTGCGGCGGATCGTGCCTCGGAGCGCTCCGGCACGCGCGCAACTGGCTCGCGTCTCGTCTGTGACTGCGGTTCGTGGACACGGCACGAGCAGGCGGCCAGCGCAACCAGCAGCAACAGCGCGCGCACGGCCGATGGAATCATCTTCATCGGCAGTGAGCATCACCGGGGCGTCGCACGCGATCAAGCCGCGAGTGCGGCGCACGCTCAGTGCAGGTCGAGCGGAGGCAGCAAGCCGTCCTCGATCATCGTGCCGGGCGGTGGCAGCTCGGACTCGCGGAAATCAGCGGGTCCGCCGAACATCCAGAACGATCCGTAACGGCGGCGTTCCTGGAGTTTCGCCAGGTCGCTGCCACTGGGCAGCTCCTTGAGGTCCTTTTCGCGCACCTCGACCACCGGCACGCGATTTCCGCCGGGCAACAACCGTTGCATGCCCCGCCAAGCATCGCCGCTCTTCGAGGTGAGCGTTTGGTTGAGCGTCGAGCAGGAACACAACACCAAGGCCAGCCCGGAGAGAACGAGCCACTTGGATTGCGGCCGGCACCACAGGGTTTTCATCGATGACA
>VHCM01000013.1 GCA_016871685.1 Verrucomicrobiota bacterium | reverse complement strand
GTGTTCTCGAAATTCTCGTCGTGCGTTCCTCCGGCGACGATCGTTGCCTTCCAAGCCGAAGCCTCGCGCGTCCATTCCAGTTCGGGTGCGAATGACCCGACCATGCCGGGCTCCGCTGGAAATGCCAGTGTGTCCGGGCTTTGCCCCGGGTTGCTGTCGTGGTACAGCGAGGTCACGGCGCGGATGGTCAGGTCCGGCAGCAGTTCGGTCCATCCGTCGTCCGTTCCCGGCGCGCCGAGCGCGGCGGGCATCGGAGCGGTGGCCATCGCGCCGTATCCCCGCGGTGCCTCGGGTGCGTCGGGAAGCGTCATCGGCTGCGCCGTCAGCACCGCAGTCAGCGCGAACCAACATCCGGTCATCCACGCGTGGCGGATCCAATCCATGCGGTCAATCAACCTTGCAACACGGGATCGGGCAACCCGATTCGCATGGCAAATCATTCACTGAGGCATGGTGTCGGCCGCTGAACCGGGCGGTTCGGCAACCGGATCGGCGGGTGTCGCGGGAGTTTCCGTGGCGTTGACATCCGGCGGGCTTTCTTCCGTGGCCGCCACCGGTTTCGGCGTGTGCCGGGTGTAGACGGCGTCTCCTCTGCGCACTTCGCCCGACTGGATGTCGGCGGCGGCGAACTGCCCTTGTTGTTCGCCGGTGACGCGCAAGTTGGCGCTGCGCTCGTCGTCGCCGCGCGTCGTGAGGATCGTGCCGCTTTCGATCGTCCATCGGCCGTAGCTCTGGATGAGCACGAAGCGCTGGGTCGGCACGATCGAAGCGATGCGTCCGACCAACCGCGGTGGTTCGGGCTTTTGCTCCGGTTCGGGGTCCGCCGCGCAGCCGGTGATGCAAACGAGTGAGGCAAACACGAGGAATCGTGGCCAGGCGTGATTGCCGCGGGGGATGCGTGCGATGGACTGCAAGCGTTGCATGGTTCAATCGAGAAGGCGGACCTCGCTCGCTTGGATCACGTTGCGCTTGCCATGATCCGTGTCGAGCACCAACGCCCCGTCGTCGGCGATGCCGGTGACGGTGCCGGTGAGCCTGCCTGCGGCGCTGTCGAGTATGACGCGCCGACCGGTGAGCGCACAGCGGTCGCGCACCGCGTCGAGCAACACGGGAAAGCCGGAGCCGATTTGAACGTGGCGTGCGGCCAGGTAACCGACGACCGCGCCAAGCCATGCGGCCAAGGACGTTTCAGCACCGAGTTCGAGTTTCATCGACGTGGCGGTGTCGGCGAGTTCACCGGGAAAGCCGGACGAGTTGATGTTGATGCCGATGCCGACGATGGCGAACCCGGCTGCGGCTTCGACGAGGATGCCTGCGGCCTTGCGTCGGCCGATCCAGATGTCGTTGGGCCATTTGATTAGCGCGCGGATGCCGAAGTCATTGGCGGCGTCGGCCACGGCAAGTCCTGCGGCGAGCGAGAGCCGCGGCCACAGCGCGACCGGTTCGGCCGGGCGAAGCAGGATCGACACCACAAGCGATTCGCCGGGCACCGAATGCCACGGCGCGCCCCGGCGTCCGCGGCCGCCGGTTTGTTCGTGTGCGACGAGCACCAACCCGTGCGGCGCGCCGTCCTCGCCGAGCCGCCGCAGTTCGTCATTGGTCGAAGTGCAACGATCCCGCACGATCAGTCGGAACGGATCTGGAAACGATGCGGCGGCGGATTCCCATGACGTGGCGTCGACGGGATTGGCTGGCGGACTTGGCATGCGGCGTTCATTCATCGGCGCATCGATGCCGGTTCAAATGGCGGTGAAATCCAGTCCGATGTCGAGCGCGGGAGCCGAGTGGGTGAGGGCGCCCACCGAGATGAATTCGACTCCGGTCTCGGCGATCCCGCGTACGGTTTCCAGATTCACCCCGCCGCTCGCTTCGAACAACGGCGACTTGCGCTCGCCGCGCAGGATCACCGCCTCGCGAAGTTCGTCGGGAGTCATGTTGTCGAGCAGGATGTGGTCGACGCCGTCGATGGCGAGAAAGCGCGCGACTTGTGCGAGCGTGTCGGCCTCCAGCTCCACCTCGATGTGGGGGATCTCCGCGCGGATGCGGCGGATGGTCGCGCGGATCGCGTCGTCGTCGCCGTTTGCCGCGAGGTGGTTGTCTTTGACCATGATCCGGTCGTGCAGGCCCATGCGGTGGTTCGAGCATCCGCCGTCGACGACGGCTTGTTTCTCCAACAAGCGGTATCCCGGCGTGGTCTTGCGGGTGTCGAGGATGATCGCGCGCGTTCCCATGACGCGATCGGCATAGTGCGACGCGAGCGTGGCGATGCCGCTGAGGTGCTGGAGGAAGTTGAGGGCGGTGCGCTCGGCGGCGAGCAGCGAGCGGGCCCTGCCTTCGACATGCAGGATCACGGCTCCTGCGGCGACTCGGCTGCCGTCGTCGATGAGGATCTCGACTTTGGTTTCCGGATCCACTTTGGCGAATACACGCGCGGCAATGGTGGTGCCGGACACCACGCCGCTGCCGCGGGCGGTCACCAACGCACGCGCATGGCGGTCTTCGCTGACGAAGTAGCGCGAGGTGATGTCGCCGTCGCCGATGTCTTCGGTCAGGGCGAGGTCGATCAGGATTGCGGCGGGGTCGTCCATGGGATCAGCAACCGGTCACGCTCACGACGATTTCACGTGCATGAGGCGAGCGACGGTGTTCGAAGAGGAAGATGCCCTGCCATGTGCCGAGGGTCAACCTGCCGTTCATCACCGGAATGCTCTCGCTGGTACGGGTCAGCGCCATCCGGATGTGCGCCGGCATGTCGTCGGGTCCCTCGAGTGTGTGCACAAACCACGGCGTGTCCTCGGGCACCAGGCGATCGAAGAACTTTTCCAGGTCGCGCCGCGCGTCGGGGTCGGCATTTTCCATGACGACCAGGCTGGCGCTGGTGTGACGCACGAAGACGGTGGCGGTGCCCAGGTCGATGCCGGAGCGGGTGATGACGGACTCCACCTCGCGGGTGATCTCGGTCATCCCCTTGCCACGGGTCCGCACGGTGAAGCAATCGGCGTGGGCTTTCATCGCAGGTGAGGATCAGGTGGCATTGCGTTCGCAATCGAGCACCCACTTGCCATGGGCGGTGCTGCGTTCCATCGCGTCGTGCGCGTCGCGCAGATGATCGACGCGGAGTCCGTGAAAAACCTGCGTGTGGAGTTTGGGAAACCGCCCGTTGTCGCAGAGTTCCGCGATTTGTTCGAGGATCGCGCCCTGCTCGTGGAGATCGGCCGTGCCGAAGCGTGAGCGCGCGCCCATGAATTCCCATGCGATGCGCACGCACTTGGCCTTGAGCGGATCGCCGACCGGCAGCGGTCCGCGGGGTTCGACGATCAAGCCGAGCGCGCCGAACGGCGCGATGAGCGCGGTGGTGCTTTCCCAATACGCGCTGGTGTCGGCGAGATTCACAATGAATGGAAACGACCGGATCCCCAGTGTGGCGGCCTGCGGTTCGAGCGGATCGCGGTGGTCGATCACATCATGGGCGCCGAGCGCGGTGCACCAGGCGCGAGTTTCGGGCCGCGATGCGGTGGCGACCACCCGCAGTCCGGCGCGCCTCGCCAGCGGGATCAGCGCCGAGCCGACGCCACCCGCGCCATTGATCACCAGCATGTCCTTACCGGCATCACCGCCGCCGGGATCGATGCCCATGCGGTCGAACATCAGCTCCCATGCGGTGATGGTCACCAGCGGCAGCGCCGCGGATTCCACCCACGACCACGATGTCGGCTTGCGCGCGGCCATGCGGAAATCGACCAAGTGAAATTCCGCGTTGCATCCCGGCCGGGTGAGGTCGCCAGCGTGGAACACCTCATCGCCCGGTGTGAATCCCGCGACCTCGGCTCCGACGGCATCGACGACGCCCGCGGCATCCCAGCCGAGGATGCGCGGCGGATCCGCCACCGCATCCGCCAGCGAGGCGCGGATCTTCGTGTCCACCGGGTTGACCGCCATTGCCATCACGCGCACCCGCAGGTCCTTCGGGCCGGGCTCGGGGAGTGGAGCCTTGAATTCCTCGAGAAACGCCGGATGCGACACCGGAAGATGGGTGCGGGCGCCGATCGCTCTCATCGCCGACCAGTGAAGACCGGAAAGCCGCCGACGGCAATGCCGCTTGTGGCGTGCCCCGTCCTGCCGGCGGTCTTCGCGCCGAGCGCGTGCCGATCCGATTCTCCTCGCACCCGGGGTGCATCCGTGCGATCATGGAATTATGGAATTCGCGACCGTGACTTGTCCGACCTGCTTTGAATGTTTCGATGTCGCGCTGCCGATGGCGGACGAGCAGCCCGCGGAGATCGATTACGACTGCGAAATCTGCTGTCGTCCGATGATCATCGCGTTTTGTGACGGCATCGCCGAAGCGCGCGGGCTCGCGGAGTGAGGGTGGTGCGCGCGCATGTGTGCGACGCGCCGAATCGCCTTGGCATCGGGCGCGCCGCGGATCAGCTTCGGGGGTGTTGGAACTTGCGCGCTTCACCGCGATCCTGATGGCCGGCTGCTCCGTGCTGACCGGCTGCCGTCGTGAAACGCCCGTGGAGTCTGCCAATCGCGAGGGTGTGCTGTTGGTGGGCAACTCCGCCGAACCGCGTGCGCTGGATCCGCATTTGGTCACCGGTGTTCCGGAGAGCAAGATTCTTTCCAGCGTGTTCGAAGGTCTGGTGGCCGACCATCCCTCCGGGGACGATGTGATGGCACCGGGTGTCGCGGTGCGTTGGGAGCATGACGCGGACATGAAGCAGTGGGTGTTCCACTTGCGAGGCGACGCCCGTTGGTCGGATGGCGAACCGCTCACCGCGGCGGATTTCGTGTTTTCCTATCAACGCATGCTGCATCCCTCGCTGGCGGCGGCCTACGCGCCGATGCTCTATCCGATCCGCAATGCCGAGGCGTACAACCGCGACGAGCGCGGCCGCATGCTCTGCGGCATGGATCCCGCGTTTCCGCTCGGATGGGACATCCTCGGCAACGCCAACTTCCGCGGGACCGACGCGACATCGGTCGCATCACCCGCGACGGATGATGACGATCGCACACGCCTGCGCCGTGAATTCGCCGCCAAGGGGCTTGATCGGCTCGATGCCGCTGCGCTGCGGGCGATCCTCGACGATCCGGATCTGTTCGATTGGCCCGATGCGGTTCCCGCCGCGGTGCGCGGGATCGTGGTCGGCCGTCTGCTGGCACACGCCGAAGCGGGCGCACCCGATTTGTTCGATCGCGCGGATGTCGGCGTGCGCGCGCGGGACCCACACACACTCGAGATCTCGCTGCGCGAGCCGATGCCTTATCTGCCGTCGGTCGTGCGTCACTTCACATGGTATCCGGTGCCGCGCCACGTCGTGCTGCGCCATGGTGCGATGACCGACCGCTTCACCGGTTGGTCCGAGGCAGGGACGCTGGTGGGCAACGGCCCGTTTGTGTTGAACACGTGGCGGTTCAACCATTTCATCGAAGTGGTCGGCAATCCGCGCTACTGGGATGCGGCGTCGGTGGGGCTCAAGGCGGTCCGGTTTCATCCGATCGAGAATCCCTACACCGAGGCGCGCTCGTTCCTCGCCGGCCAGCTGCACACCACCTACACGCTGCCCCCCGAGCTGCTTGGCCGGATGCGCGAGCGTCACCCGGAATTTCTCAAGGTCGAACCCTACGTGGGCACCGCCTTCCTTCGTCTCAACGTGAACCGCGCGGGCCTTGATGATCCGCGCGTGCGCTGCGCGATCTCGCTTGCCATTCACCGCGAGGACTATTGCCGCTACATCTACGAAGGGTACCAGCCCGCGCAAGGGATGACGCCCGACCTCGCTTCGTATCGCGGACCGCGCATGCTCCGCCACGATCTCGACGAGGCGCGCGCGCTGTTGGCTGATGCGGGATATCCCGGCGGTGCCGGGTTGCCGTCGTACGCGATCCTCACCTCGCGCCCGCATCCGGTGTCCGACGCGCTGCAGCAGACGCTGCGCCTGCTCGGCCTGCGCGTGACCATCGAGCGCAAGGACTGGGGGTCGT
Source organism: Verrucomicrobiota bacterium (assembly GCA_016871685.1). GTDB lineage: Bacteria > Verrucomicrobiota > Verrucomicrobiia > Verrucomicrobiales > Akkermansiaceae > Luteolibacter. The sequence goes on along the minus strand of VHCM01000013.1, from coordinate 25,196 downwards.
ACATCGCCGCGCAGCAGGAGCTGCGCTTCGACATGGCGATCGGGTCGTGGATCGGCGATTATCTCGATCCGACCACTTTTCTCGACATGTGGACGCGCGGCAACGGCAACAACAACACCGGATGGGACAGCCCGGCGTACGAGGCGTTGTTGCGCGAGGCCGCGCTGCAGCCCGACACCGCGGCGAGATTCGCAACGCTGGTCCGCGCGGAGCGGATCCTGCTGGAGGAAATGCCGGTGGTTCCCATCGCTTGGAATTCGCGCATCTATCTGCACCGTCCGGAAGTGCGCGGCTGGCATCCGCTCGTGCTCGACAACCATCCGTGGAAGGCGGTGCGCCTCGACCCCTGAGCCATGACGCGCGTCATCCTGCAACGACTGCTTCAAGGATTGCTGGTGCTCTTCGTGCTGGCGACGCTCACGTTCTTCCTCGTGCGGGCGCTGCCCTACGGTCCGTTCCAGGATGAACGCGCGGTACCGTCGCATGTGCGCGAACGGCTCGAGCAGCTTCATGGATATGACAAACCGCTGGTCGTCCAGTACGCGATGCGACTGGGAAATCTCGCCCGCGGCGAACTCGGCACCAGTCTCAAGGTGATGGAGGGCAGGGAAGTGACTGCCATTCTCGCCCAAGCATTCCCGGTATCGCTCGCGCTCGGGTTGATGGCGATGCTCATCGCGGTGCCCGTCGGCGTCGCCGCCGGGGTGATCGCCGCCGTGCGCCGCAACCGTGTGGTGGATTACGCGGTGATGGCCGTGGCTCTGTTGGGCATCTGTTTGCCGAATTTTGTCATCGGTCCGGTGCTCGCAGAGCTGTTCGGCAGGCGGCTCGCCTGGTTTCCCGTTTCCGGATGGGAACCGCGCGACTTGTCGTTCATGATCCTGCCTGCCGTCACACTCGGCCTCGGCAGCGCCGCTTATCTCTCGCGCCTCACGCGCACCGGCATGGTCGAGGTGCTGCACCAAGACTTCATCCGCACGGCCCGCGCCAAGGGGCAACGCGAGTCATGGGTCGTGTTGCGTCACGCACTGCGCGGCGGACTCATTCCGCCGGTGGCCTATCTCGGCCCCGCCTTCGCCGCCACCGTCAGCGGCTCGGTCGTCGTCGAAAGCATCTTCCAGGTGCCGGGCATCGGTCGGTTGTTCATCAAGGCCATCGAAACAAGCGACGAAGCCCTTATCATGGGGCCGGTGCTCATTTACGGTTCGCTCATCGTGGTCGCGAACTTCCTCGCCGACCTCGTCCAGCTCTGGCTCAACCCGCGGCTCCGCTCGAATTCATGACCCGGCCTTTTAGTGATCCATCTGTCTCCGGTGCCGCGAGATCTGGTGTCGCGGACGACGGCGGACGCTCGTTGTGGAGCGACGCCGTGTCGCGCCTGCGCCGAAACCGGGCGGCGATGTGGAGTTGCACGTTTCTTACCATCGTCGTGCTGCTGTGTTTCATCGTCCCGTTTTTTCCAATCATCCAGGATCCCGCGGTGCAGGATTTATCCGGCAGGAACGCGTCGCCATCGGCCGGGCACTGGATGGGCACCGACCATCTCGGCCGCGACCTGCTCGCCCGCGTGCTGCATGGCGGACGCATCTCGATCCTGGTCGGGCTGGTGACCACGCTCGTTTCGCTGACCATCGGCGTTTGCATTGGAGCGGTGGCCGGCTATGCGGGCGGCCGGATCGACGCCTTGCTGATGCGCGTGGTCGATGTGCTCTACTCGCTGCCGTTCCTGATCATCGTGATCCTCTTTTCCGCGCTGGCTAAAAGCCACACCGAGCGGCTCACCGACGGCATCACCGCGCTGACCGGGTGGAACCGCGATGCGGTGGCGCCGTTCACCGGGTTGCTGCCGCTGTTCGTGGCGATCGGCGCGTTGTCGTGGCTGAATCTCTCGCGGATCGTGCGCGCTTCGGTGCAGGACCTCGCGGGCAGGGAATTCGTCGAGGCGGCGCGATCGCTCGGCCTGCCCCACCACCGCATCCTCTTCCATCACATCCTGCCCAACGCGGTCGGTCCGATTGTCGTCTACGCCACACTGACGATTCCCGGCGTGATGTTGTTTGAGGCGACCCTATCGTTTCTCGGCATGGGCGTACAGCCGCCGTATTCGAGCTGGGGTGTCCTGATCAAGGACGGTGCCGACCGCATGCTCTCCAATTCGCTGTTGCTCGTCTTTCCCTCGATCCTCTTCGTGCTCACGCTGCTTTCGCTCAACTTCCTCGGCGACGGACTGCGCGACGCGCTCGATCCGAAGTCTTCCCGCGATTGACCCGACGCCACCGCTGCATGCCTCCGCTGCTCGACATCCAGGACCTGCGCATTCACTTCCACACCCGCGACGGGGTGGTGCGGGCGGTCGATGGCGTGTCGCTGCAGGTCGAGGCCGGCGAGGTCGCGGGCATCGTCGGCGAGTCCGGTTCGGGCAAGTCGGTGACGGCGGCATCGCTGCTCGGCTTGGTGCCGATGCCGCCCGGGCGCATCGCCGGCGGACGGGCATGGTTCGACGGCACCGACCTGCTGCGGTTGACCGGACGCGAGTTGAACGGCTACCGCGGCAAGCGCATCTCGATGATTTTCCAGGACCCGATGACCTCGCTCAATCCTTACTTGAGGATCAGCACGCAATTGATCGAGCCGCTGGAAATCCACGAGGGGCTGCGTGGCAAACGCGCGCTGCATCGCGCGATCGACGCGCTCGAGAGCGTCGGCATCGCCGATGCGGCAAAGCGCATCCACGCCTATCCGCACGAGTTCTCGGGCGGCATGCGCCAGCGCGTGATGATCGCGATGGCGCTCATCACCAAGCCCGATCTGGTGATTGCCGACGAGCCGACCACTGCCCTCGACGTCACCGTGCAGAAGCAGGTCCTTGAGGTGATGCGCCGCCTGCAACGCGAGACCGGGACGGCCGTGCTGTTCATCACGCACGATCTCGCGCTGGTGCACGAGATGTGCGACAGCGTCACCGTGATGTACGCCGGGCGCGTCGTGGAATCCGCGTCGGCCGCAATGCTGGCAACGGGTCCTCGCCATGCGTACACGCGCGGGCTTTACCGCTCGAATCCCGCGGGTGCGGGCAAAGGTTGCGCGTTGTACTCGATCCCCGGATCGCCGCCCGATCCTGCACGGTTGCCCGGAGGCTGCGCGTTCCGCGAGCGCAACACGCTGGGTGATGCCGACCAATGTCTCGCCGACCACAGGCCGGAGCTGGTGGAAATCGCGCCGGGACATCACGTGCAGGATTGTCCCGGATGTCTCGCCCCATCCCAAGACTGACACCACGCTTCATGCTCGAGCTTCGCAACATCGTCAAAACCTTCCGTCAGGGCCGCGAATCGCTGCGGGCGGTCGATGATGTGTCGCTGACGATCGGTGCGGGACGGATCCTCGGGCTGGTGGGCGAGTCGGGTTGCGGCAAATCGACCTTGTCGCGCATCATTATGCAGTTGCTGCCGCCCGATGCCGGCCGTGTGCGGCTGGGGGAGGTGGAACTCACCGCGCTGCCCCGACGCGACGTGCGCCGCCATTGCTTGGATTTCCAGATGGTGTTCCAGGATCCGTACGCCTCGCTCAATCCGCGGTTCACCGTCTTCTCCACGCTCGCCGAAGCGCTGCGTCGCCGCCATCCGCAACTCAAAGGAAGTGAGCTGCACGACCGCGTCGCCGCATGGCTCGAAACCGTGGGCCTGCCGCCCCGCCACATGCGGCGCTACCCGCACGAGTTTTCGGGCGGTCAGCGCCAGCGCATCGCCATCGCGCGCGCGCTCGCACCGGAGCCGCGGGTCGTCATTGCCGACGAGCCGGTCTCCGCGCTCGATGTCTCGATTCAGTCGCAGATTCTCAACCTGCTCGGCCGCCTGCAGGCGGAGCTCGGGCTGACGATGCTCTTCATTTCCCACGATCTCGCGGTGGTGCGCCACGTCTCCGACACGATCGCGGTGATGCACCGCGGCCGGATTGTCGAGCAGGGTGGGGCGGAGCAGGTGTTCACCGATCCGCGCGACCCGTACACGCGGCAGTTGCTCGACGCGGTGCCGGTGCTGCCGAGAGTTCCGATCCGCTGAGCGACCGCGCACTTGTGCGTGATGTTCGCCGCAGTTGATCCGCAAGACCCGCATGTCTTGGTCCGCGGAATCACGCATGGCGGATCACGGCAATCCGCAAGCTGAGGGACCGGCGTTCCATGCGAGGATGACCCGCGGAAACGATCCGCCAAACCGCCATGACCGCCACACTGACCACTCTGCGTGAAACCGAAGTCGACATCCCGTGTCATCAAGTCCAACTGAAGGCCGACGTGGCGATCCCGTCCGGGGCACGCGGAGTTGTCGTCTTCGCCCACGGCAGCGGTAGTGGTCGGCTCAGTCCGCGCAACCGTCTTGTTGCAGAGGAGTTGCACCGCAAGGGGTTGGCCACCGTGCTGTTCGACCTGCTCACTCCACGTGAGGCGGCGGCAGAGCCGGAATCGGCGTCGTTGCGCTTCAATATCCCGCTGCTCACCGAACGCCTTGCCGAGGTCGTGCGCTGGGTGCGCGGATACCAACCACTCTCGCAACTCGGCATCGGCCTGTTCGGGGCGAGCACGGGTGCCGCCGCCGCGCTAGCCGTGTCGGCGATCAATCCCGATGTGCAGGCGGTGGTGTCGCGCGGCGGACGCACCGATCTCGCCGCCGATTCGATCGACAGGGTGAACGCGCGGGTCGTGCGCAATGCCGAGGAGTACTATCGCAATCTCTTCCGCTCCGATGTTTCCTCGTGGAACCTGCGGGACCGTCACATGACCGAGGCGCTGGTGGAACTGGCCACACACCTGCAATCACACCACGGACGCGCCAAAATCATCGTCTGGGCGCACAATTCACACGTCGGCGACGCGCGGGCCACCGCCATGTCGCGCCGCGGCGAGTGCAACGTCGGCCAGCTTGTGCGCGAGGCGTTTCCCGGTCAGTCGAAAATCGTCGGATTCACGACCTACACCGGCAGCGTCACCGCGTCCTCGGGCTGGCATCTTCCCGCCGAGCGCAAACACGTGCGGCCCGCGGTCGAAAGCAGTTACGAACACTTGTTCCACCAGACGGGGATCCCCGGATTCTGGCTCGACCTCACCGCGCAATGCGGCGGTGGATGTCTTGCGCGCCGAGCGTCTCGAGCGCGCGATCGGCGTGGTCTATCTGCCGCAATCGGAGCTGCGCAGCCATTGTTTCCATGCGTCGATGCCCGGGCAATTCGATGCGGTGGTCCACATCGACCGGACGCGCGCGGTCGAACCGCTCGAGCGGACCTCGGCATGGCGCACCGACGAGGCACCGGAGACGTTCCCGGCGGGCGTCTGATGCCGAAAACGCGTGCAATCCGGCGTGTGCCGTGGTTTGTCGTCCCGGGTGAGCGGACGATTGACCCAACTCGACGGGATGCGGGCGGTCGCGATGCTTGCGATTTGCTGGGATCACTGGTGTCCGGCAGCATGGCCGCGGCTCTTTCCTTACGAGGTGTTCCTGTTTTTTTTCCTCGTGATGACCGGCTACCTCATCACGTCCTCTTTGTTGCGCGAGCGCGACCGTTGCGAGGCGCGCGGCGTTCCATGGCGCTTGCGTGCGATGCGCGCGTATCAGGTCCGCCGCGGTCTGCGCATTCTCGCGCCGTACTACGCCGCGCTGGCCGTCGCATTCGCGCTTGGTGCGTCCGATCTCTGGCGCGCGCCCTGGTGGTATCTGCTGCATGTGTCGAACCTCCACATGGCCACGCTGCCGTCATGGCCGCCGGCGACCAACCATTTCTGGTCGCTCTCGATCCAGCAACAGTTCTACCTCGTCTGGCCGCTGATCGTCTGGTTCGCGCCAAAACGCTCGCTCGGCTGGTGGTTTCTTCTCGTCACGGCGGCAGGTCCGGTGACGCGGTGGTTTGAAGACGCGCTCGCCACCTCGTGGGAGCGTCCATCGCTGCTCACGCCCGCGGTGCTCGACTACTTCGGTGTCGGCGCACTGTTCGCGCTGGCGCTGCATCGTGGCATGTCGCTTGCCAGCCCTGGTTTGCGCGCGCTGTCATGGGCGGCCCTCGCCGGCTACATCGCCATGTATGGATCGCATGTCCTCGGCTGGCCGACCTTCGGGCTGCGCTTCTTGCAGCAGACGTTGCTCTCCATCGCGATCTGCGGATTCATTGCTGCGGTTTCCACCGGTTTCGGCGGTTGGTTCGGCCGGTTGCTGGAAAGCCGACCGCTGCAAGAGATCGGCCGCTTGTCCTACGGGGTGTACTTGTTTCACAATCTGGCGCCGTTGCTCGCCGGCAAGGTCTGCTGGTTTTTGTGGAATCCGTCGATTCCGCTTGGTGTGCAAGTGGTGCTGCGCACTCCGGTGTTCGCCCTGATCACGTGGGGGATGGCGCTCGCCTCGTGGCGCTGGATCGAGCGTCCACTGCAGGATGTCCGCACGCGCGTGGCCCGCGGATGATGGCAACTTTGGACTCGCCGCCGGAGCGTTCCGGTGCATCATCGCGCCGCGCCGGATGAAAGCCCTCGTCAAAGCCAAAGCGGAGCCCGGATTGTGCCTGCAAGACATCCCGGATCCGGAGATCGGTCCTGCCGACGTGCGGGTCCGCATCCGTAAAACCTCGATCTGCGGCACCGACGTCCACATTTGGAAATGGGATGCCTGGGCGCAGCGCACCATCCCGGTGCCGATGCAGGTCGGCCACGAATTTTGCGGAGTCGTCGAGGCGGTCGGCTCGGCCGTCACCGATGTGTCGCCGGGTGAGATCGTCTCCGGCGAAGGTCACATCGTCTGCGGGCGCTGCCGAAACTGCCTCGCGGGCCGCCGCCATCTTTGTCCAAACACGCTCGGGGTGGGGGTGAATCGCCCGGGCGCGTTCGCCCAGTACCTGTCGATCCCCGCAGCCAACGTCTGCAAGGTCGATCCCTCGGTGCCCGAAGATGTCGTGTCGACCTTCGATCCGCTCGGCAACGCCGTGCACACCGCGCTCTCTTGGGATCTGGTCGCGGAGGATGTGCTCATCACCGGTGCCGGGCCAATCGGCTGCATGGCCGCCGCGGTCTGCAGATTCGCTGGTGCAAGGCACGTGGTGGTGACGGATGTGAATCCTTACCGCCTCGAATTGGCCCGTCGGCTCGGAGCCACGCGGGTGGTCGATGTCTCCAAGGAAAACCTCGCCGACGTGAAGCGCGAACTCGGGATGCGCGAAGGATTCGATGTCGCTCTGGAAATGTCGGGCAACCCGGCGGGCCTGCGCGACATCCTCGACCACACGTCCAACGGCGCCAAGGTCTCGCTGCTCGGCATCTTTCCCGACCAGGTCGCGATCGACTGGGACAAGGTGATCTTCAAGGGGCTCGTCCTCAAAGGCATCTACGGCCGTGAGATGTTCGAAACGTGGTACAAGACCGGCAGCATGATCCGCGCGGGCCTCGATGTGTCACCGGTCATCACCCACCGCTTTCATTACACCGAATTCAACCAAGCCTTTGAAACCATGATGTCCGGCCATTCGGGCAAGGTCGTCCTCGACTGGACCGACTGATCCCGCGCCCGCTGTCGACCGCAGTTGATTCATTCCAAACCCCGCCTCTCCACCATGTCGTCCTCATTCCTTCCCGCCCGGTTCGCGCACCACTACGAAATCAACCCCGAATACGCCAAAAGCGTCGCGTATTTCTCGTCCGAGTTCGCGATCGACCAGAGCTTCAAGATTTATTCGGGCGGTCTCGGATTTCTCGCCGGGTCGCACATGCGTTCGGCCGCCGACTTGCGCCAGAACCTGTGCGGCATCGGCATCTATTGGACCTACGGCTACTACAACCAGTCGCGCGGCGAGGATCGCGACCTCGCCGTGCAGTTCCGCAAGAAGGAATACGCGTTCCTGCAGGACACCGGCATCCGCTTCACCGTCAGCGTGCACAAGCATCCGGTCTGGGTGAAGGCGCTCTACCTTCCCGGCGATGTCTTCGATACCGTGCCGATGTTCTTCCTGACCACCGATATCGAGGAAAACGACCCGCTCTCTCGCGCGATCACGCACCGGCTCTACGACCAGGATCCGCTGCGCCGCATCGCCCAGTACATTGTGCTCGGTGCCGGCGGCGCGCGCCTGCTTGACGAACTGGGTGTGGATCCCGATGTCTGGCACCTCAACGAGGCGCACGGCCTGGCCGCGGCCTTCCATTTGTTCCGTAAGCATGGCAGCCTCGACGAGGTGCGGAAGCGAATGGTGTTCACCACCCACACGCCCGAAGAGGCCGGTAACGAGCGCCACGACTTCTCGCTGCTCAACGACTTCTCGTTCTTCTGCGACCTGCCAGAGGAGGACGTGCGCCGGATCACCGGCATCGAAGGCTTCGAGTTCAATCATTCGCTCGCCGCGCTGCGTCTCTCCCACATCGCCAACGGCGTCTCGAAACTCCATGGCGAAGTCGCCCGCCGGATGTGGAGCGGACACCAGGGGATCTGCGAAATCACCCACGTCACCAACGCGCAGAACAAGAAGTACTGGGCCGACCGCAAGCTCGACGCCGCCCGCGCTTCGGGTGACCTCGAGGCGCTGTGCGAGCGCAAGCGCGAACTCAAGAGCCGGTTGTTCCGCATCGTGGCCGACCAAACGGGCAAGATCTTCAAGCCGCATGTGCTGACAATCGTCTGGGCGCGGCGCTTCGCCGCCTACAAGCGGCCCGACCTGATCACGCGCGATTTCGAGAAATTCCGTGCCATGCTCCACTGCAAGGAGCGTCCGGTGCAGGTGATCTGGGCGGGCAAGCCGTACCCGTTCGATTATGCGGCGATCGACATCTTCAACCACTTGATTCATCTCACTCGCGAGCATCCCAATGCCACGGTGCTCACCGGCTACGAACTCGAGCTGTCGCGCTATCTGAAGAATGGCGCCGACGTCTGGCTCAACAACCCGATTGTCACCCGTGAGGCGTCCGGCACGTCGGGCATGACCGCAGCCATGAATGCCGCGGTGAATCTGTCGACCTACGACGGCTGGGTGTGCGAATTCGCCCGTGACGGAGAGAACAGCTTCATCATTCCCGAAGCGGATCCGTCGCTGTCACCTGAGGAGCGCGACCGCCATGATCTGGATGGATTTTACAACGTGCTCAACCAGCGCGTGCTGCCGATGTATTATGATCACCCGCAGGAGTGGAGCCGCGTGGTCCTCAACTCGATGAACGAGGTTGTCCCGTTCTTCGACTCCGACCGCATGGCCGACGAGTACTACCGCAAGATCTACGCCTGATCCCTCGCGCGCCGCCGCGCGTTTTTCCCCAATCCCGCCATGCAGACGCCGCCCGGATGGATCGACCCGCTCGTCCGGCTGCTCGGGGCGGACAAGTGCAGCATCGTCGGCGAGGTGCTCGCGGAGCATGCCGCCGACAAGTGGCGTCTCGAGCATCCGCCTGAGGCGGTGGTGTTCGCCGAATCGACAGCCGATGTCTCATCGGTGCTCGCCTTCGCCGCGCGGCACGACATTCCGGTGACGACCCGCGGCGCGGGGGTCGGCTACGTCGGTGGCTGCGTGCCCGTGCGCGGCGGCATCGCGCTCTCGGTGATGCGGATGAACCGGATTCTCGATTTGCGCCCGGAGGATGGCGTGGCGGTGGTGCAACCCGGGGTGATTACCGGCGAATTGCAGCGGGCCGCGCGCGCGGTCGGCTGGGACTATCCGCCCGACCCGGCCTCGCTCGCCGAATGCTCCATCGGTGGCAACATCGCCACGAATGCCGGAGGTCCGCGCTGTCTCAAGTACGGCGTGACCCGCCATTACGTCCTGGGGCTCGAAGTCGTGCTGGCCGATGGACGTGTGCTGCGCTGCGGCGGCCGCGTGCACAAGAACAAGACCGGCTTCGACCTCGTCGGCCTGTTTACCGGCTCGGAAGGCATGCTCGGCGTGGTGACCGAAGCGACGCTGCGGCTGATTCCCAAGCCGGCATCGCGCGCGATGCTTGCCGCGGTGTTCACCGACATCGCATCGGCCGCGGCAGCCGTACAGCGCATTTTGGACGCGGGCCATCTGCCGTCCGCGCTGGAGATCGCCGATGGGTTCACACTCGAAGCCGCGCGTCGCCGACCCGGCTCCGAAGCGTTCGCGGCGGGCGACGCACACCTGATGGTCGAGATCGACGGCAGGCCGGCTGCGGTGGGCGCCGAGCTTGTGGAGTTGGAGCACTTGCTGGTCGGGCTTGCTCCGGCATCACTCGAGAGGGCGCCCGACGAGGCGTCATGCGAACGGCTGTGGCAGGTGCGCCGCGGGTTTTCCTACGCATTGCGCGACACCGGCCTCACCAAGCTTAACGAGGATATCGTCGTTCCGCGTTCGAAGCTCGTCGAGCTCGTCGAATTCGCCCGCCGCCTGCAGGAGGAAACCGGCATTCCAATCGCGTGTTTCGGTCATGCGGGTGACGGCAACATGCACACCAACCTGATGATCGGCGACCCGCTCGATCCTGCGGTGGCAAGGCAGGCCGACGCGGCACTCGACCGGTTGTTCGACTGGGTGCTGGCAAACGGCGGCGCCATCACTGGCGAGCATGGCGTGGGACTTGCCAAGCAACCGTGGATCCATCGTGCCCTCGGCGAGACGGGTATGGAGGTTCATCTTGCGATCAAGCATGCGCTCGATCCGCGCGGATTGCTCAACCCGGGGAAATTCCTCTGACTCGTGACACGCGAGACACGGGCGTTCACGCCGCTTCCAGGGCCGCATCGTTCCAGTCGGCGAGGAACGCCTTGATCTCCGCAAGCAGCCGTTCACAACCGCGGTCCCACTTGGCCGAGCCGCGCAGCACGTTCACACACTCGCGCAGCCCGGTGAACCGGATCTCCTCGGCACCGGCGGCACGCAACTCGGAGAGCTCGGCGCGCAGCGACTCGAAGAACGCGAGTTCGAATCCATTGCCCGCTCGCATCGCCAGCTCGTGAAGTGACAAGGTCACCGGCGGTGCCAGCGGCTCAAGTTTGTCGGCGATGTGCCCGCAGCCGATCTTCACCAGCATGCGGCGCAGCCGGTCGTACAGGTCGTCGAGATGCAGCAGCCGCAGCGGGCATTTGGTTTCGAGATACTGCACGATGCCGTTGCGGATGTCGTCGACAAACGGAAAATCCTGGATGTCCGCCGCGCGCGCGGCACGGGAAAGCGCGCTCTCGAGCCACAGAGTGTCGTAGTCGATCACCTGATGGCGGCCGATCTGAAGGGCGGGGCGGTTGGCGATGAACGAGATCACGGCAAATCGGTGTGGGAGTGGGGGAGCGGGATCAGTCCTTGAACAGTCGGCGTTGCAAGTGGTCGCGAGTCGCGCGGCGCGAGAGCGACTGGATCTCCTTGATGAATTCGTTGACGTCCTCGTACTGGCGGTACACCGACGCATAGCGGACGTAGGCGACCGGATCGATCTGGTGGAGCTTGTCCATCACCTTCATGCCGATCAGGTTGGAAGGCACCTCGCTGACGTGATCCTTGTGCAGCTCTCCGAGGATTTCCTCGACCGCTCGCTCGAGCCGCTCCATCGACACCGGTCGTTTCTCGCAGGCCTTGACCAGCCCGCTCATCAGCTTGACCCGGTTCATCGCCTCGCGCGAACCGTCCTTCTTGATCACGCGCAACTCGGTGCGCTCGATCTGTTCGTAGGTCGTGTAGCGATAGCCGCACTGCAGGCATTCGCGCCGACGTCGGATCGACGTGCCGTCCTTGGACGAACGTGAGTCGAGTACCTTGTCTCTCAGGACTCCGCATTGGACGCAGCGCATGACGACGGGTGGGAAACCCCATGGGTGTTGGTGAGGCTAGACACACCCATGGTGGCGTCAACCGGAAAACACCACCAGATTTGGTGGATGCCACCGTTCGGTTCGCCCCCGTGATTCTCCTCGGCAGCCCACGGATCGTCATCCACGATGCATTCATGACGCACGCGCTACGGAATGGATCGCTGCTTCTGCTCCTGCTCATTCCGGCATGGAGTGCGCCAATCCCGTTGCGGGTCGTCGCTGCCAACCTCACATCCGACAAGTCGTCGGCGTATTCGCCGACGAATGGCAACCATTCGAATCCCGAAGGTGCCGGAGCTCGCATCCTGCAGGCATTGAAGCCCGACCTCGTGTTGATCCAGGAATTCAACACCACCGTGCCGCCCGACCAGTGGGTGCGCGCGTCGTTCGGTGCCGGATTTTCGCACTTCCGCGAGCAGGGCGTGCAAATTCCCAATGGCATCATCAGCCGTCATCCGATCCTGCAGTCGGGCGTGTGGGATGACCCGGTCCTCGACAACCGCGAGTTCGTCTGGGCCCGGATCGGGCTCCCGGGTGGCCGCGATCTCTGGGTGGTGAGTGTTCATCTGCACACGCGAAGTGCGGAATCCCGCGAAAAACAAATCCGCGCGCTGACGCGACACCTGCGTGCCACGCTGCCCGACAACGCCATGCTGATCATCGGTGGCGACTTCAATACGCGTCAGGAAGGAGAGCCTTGCTTGCGACTGCTCTCTTCGCACGTCACCATACCGGAACGACTCCCGGTCGACGATTTCGGCAATCCCGCGACCAATGCCCCGCGCAACCGGGTGTACGACCGCGTGTTGGCGTGCCGCAAGCTGCAGCACTTCGCCGTGCCCGTGGCTCTGGCCGGGCTCACGTTTCCCGACGGACTCGTCTTCGATACGCGGGTTTTCCGCGCGCTGGATCAATGCCCGCCGAGCAAGCGCGCCGACAGCGCCGCGCCGATGATGCAACACATGGCGGTGGTTTGTGATTTTCTGCTGCCGGATGCCGCCCCTGCCCGAACAGGCAAGAAGGCCGAATGATGGGCAAGCTTGCCATGCAAAGATTGCGGCTGACAGAACCGGGCTCGCACGACAAGGATTGAACAGTCGGGCAACCCCGCATGTCCATGACCCGATTGCCGTCAACCAAAGATCCATCCGACTCCGGCAGCCGTCGGGGTCCGTCGCAGCCGCACACGCTCGACCCGATGCTCTATCACGGCCAGGTCCGCTTGCGCGGCAAGGGACACCTCGCATCGGGCCGGCGGCGATGGATCGACAGGCTGCCCGGTGCCAACCGCTTGGAGAAGCGCATCTGCCTCGCGCTGTGCTCCGGCATCGTCCTGCTCATCGCCGTGATGATCTGGGCCACCTTTTTCATGCACGGGAGTTGACGAGCGGCCGGAGCGCGGCAGTGGATGCTTGTGGAAACCGGGATTCAACGGTTGATGCCATTGCGGAACGACTGTGCCATTTGTGGTCATCGCGTCTTGACGATGTTCCATCCATAAATGGAGATCATCCGCGTTACCGTCCCGTCAGCATGACCTTCAAACGCTGCAATCGGTGATGAATTCGGCGCCGATCCGCTGATTTCCGATTTTCAGATTGGCATCCGTGGTGCTGAGGGTGAGGCTGAAACATGATGTACAACGCACTGTCGGCCCTGCCGATCCTCCTGCTGGCGACGGCCGTTGGTTTGTCGGCCAATCCGGTCATCACCGAGTTCATGGCCGACAACGAAACGACGCTCGCCGACGAGGATGGTGCGATGTCCGATTGGATCGAGTTGCACAATCCGACCGCCGCACCGCTGTCGCTTGAAAACTGGTGCCTCACCGACAAGGCGTCGAACCTGACCTTGTGGAGGTTCCCCGCGGTGACGATGGCGCCCGGCGAATTCCTCGTGGTGTTTGCCTCGAACAAGAACCGTCGCGTGCCCGGTGCGACGTTGCATACGAACTTCGCCCTCTCCAAGGACGGCGAGTATCTTGCGCTGGTGAAACCCGACGGGGTCACCGTGCAGCAGGCGTTCGCGCCGAAGTTTCCCGCACAGGACGGCGACGAGTCGTATGGCATGCGCTTCGAATCCACCACGCTCGTCGCGCAAGGTGCGTCAGGGCGGTACCTCGTGCCAACCAGCTCGTCCACCCCGGCAGCGGCATGGACCGAGCCATCGTTCGCGGATGGTGCCTGGCCCGCGGGCACCAGCGGGTTCGGTCATGGCATCACGATTCCGGGCATCACCGTGCGCCAGGTGTCGAAGAACGGAAGCATCGGCGGATTGAATGACGCGCTCAACCTGATCTCACTGCCCGCCAGCGATTCGCGCGTCCTGTCATCGGCGACTCAAGTGATGGAGGTCGTGAACCTGCTCGGTGACGGCGGCGACGGGCATTTCGCCTTCAACCGCCTGCCTCCGGGAAATGGCGGCGACCACTACGCGGTGGTCGCCACCGGGTTTGTCACGATCCCCACGGCAGGCGCTTGGACTTTCGGACTCAACTCGGACGACGGCGGACGCATCGTGATCGGCTCGACCGAAGTGATGCGCGACGATGCGTTTCACGCGCCGCAGGACAAGTTCGGGACCATCACGCTCGCGGCGGGACAACATGCGTTCAAAATCGTCATGTTCGAAGGCGGCGGCGGCGATTGCGTCGAGTTCTTTGCCGCGCCGGGCACGCACACGTCGTTCAACGCGTCCGCGTTCCGTCTAGTCGGCGACGTCGCCAACGGCGGGCTGGCCGCATCGACGCTTCCCGCGGGAGCAGGCGGCGTGATCGGTACCGACCTCGCCACGGCTCTTGCCGGACGCAACGGCGCGTACTTCCGCATGCCGTTCGCCACATCGACACCACCCGCCGCCTCGTCGCTCAGCCTGCTGATGCGCTATAGCGACGGTTTTGCCGCCTGGCTCAACGGTGGTGTCGTCGCTTCTGCAAACGTGGCAGCCGTGCCGCCCGCATGGGACGCGCTCGCCAACGCGTCGCAAACGAATGCACGCGTGCTGCGCAGGCAGGTCCACAACCTCACCGCAAGTCTGGCATCCATTACCATCGGCACGAATGTCTTGGCGGTCCATGGCATGAAATCCTCGGCAGATGACGGCAGCTTCCTCGTGCTGCCCGAGCTGGTCGCCGCATCGCCGCAACCTGGCCTTGCGCCCGCCTTTTACGGTGACGGTCTTGCCACGCCGGGCTGGGCGAATGGACAACCCAGCTCGATCGGCGACGTAGCCGACACTCAATTCAGTGTGAAGCGCGGATTTTTCACGCAGCCGTTCCCACTCACGATCACCTCGGCCACCCCGGGCGCGGTGATCCGCTACACCACCGATGGCTCGACGCCAAACCAGAGCCATGGCACGGTGTACACCGGTCCGATCACGATTGCATCGACCACCGTGTTGCGCGCCATCGCGACGCTTGATGGCTGGAAAGCGACCGACGTCGACACACAGACCTACCTGTTTCCCGATGACGTGCTCACACAGGCATCGAACGGAGCGCCGCCGCCCGGTTGGCCTGATTCCGCGCAAGCAGGACGCACGATGGATTACGGGATGGATCCCGACATCGTGAACCATGCAAATCCGGACCTTGGTGGGCGCGCCACCGTCAGGGAGGCGCTGCTCGCCATTCCCTCCGTATCGATCGTCACTGATGCCTCGAACCTCTTCAACATCAACGGCTCGCAAGGCATCTACTCGAATCCGGGCGGACGCGGATTCGCCTGGGAGCGCCCTTGTTCGATGGAATGGATCGAGCCGCCGGACGCATCGCGGCCGAATGGCAACGGCGAATTCCAGATCAATGCCGGCATCCGCATCCGCGGCGGATTCTCGCGCAGTGGCGATAACCCGAAACACGCATTCCGTTTCTTTTTCCGCGGCGATTATGGAGCGAGCGAGTTGAATTACCCGTTGTTCGGCCGCGACGGCGCGCTGTGGTTCGACAAGATCGACCTGCGCACTTCGCAGAACTACTCGTGGTCGTTCCAAGGGGACGATCGCAACACATTCCTCCGCGAGGAGTCATCGCGCCAGGCGCAGCTCGACATGGGTCAGCCCGGGTCGCGCGTGCGCTACGTCCACGTCCATCTCAACGGCCAGTACTGGGGGCTTTACAACCTCGACGAGCGGCCCGAGGCGGCGTTCGCCGAGTCGTACTTCGGTGGCGACGAGGACGAGTACGACGTGGTCAAGAGCGAGCAGGAACTCGGCTATGTCGTTGGTGCCACCGACGGCAATCTCGACGCCTGGCGCGAACTGTGGGACAAGGCGAAGAGTCATCGTGCCTCGCCGACCAATGAGAACTTCTTCAGGCTCATGGGACTTGCCGCCGACGGTGTCACGCCGACGGCCGATCCGGTATTGTTGGACGTAGACAATCTGATCGACTACATGCTCGTCACCTTCTGGACCGGCAATTTCGATGGCGCGGTGTCGGCCTTTCTTGGCAACGAGCGGGCGAACAACTGGTTTGCAAGCCGCAGGCGCGACAACAACCCGCGCCAAGGATTCCGCTTCTTCGTCCACGACTTCGAGCATTCGCTCTTCGACGTGAACGAGGACCGAACCGGCCCGTTCACCAGCGGCAACGAGTCGCTGTTCGAATGGTCGAATCCGATGTTCCTCCATCAGGACCTGCTCGCCAACGCCGAGTACCGCGTGCGCTGGGCGGATCGCATCCAGCGCCATCTGTTCCACAACGGCGCGCTCACCACCACCGCATGGCAAAACCGGATCAACCGTCTCGCGGCAGTGGTCGATGCCGCGATCATCGCGGAAAGCGCGCGCTGGGGCGATTCGAAGCGGTCGGCACCGTTCACCAAGTCCGACTGGGAACGCGCGCAAAACCAACTGGTTTCCTACCTGCCGCAACGCAACGCGGTCGTGCTCAATCAGCTCAAAGCCGACAATCTGTATCCTTCGCTCGACGCACCAGTGGTGAGTCCGTCCGGCGGTTACCAACCCGACGGCGTGATGCTGTCGATCCAGGGTGCCGCGGGTGCCACCCTGCACTACATGCCCGACGGCAGCGACCCGCGCGCCGTGGGCGGCGCACTGAAACCCGGCGCGCTGACCTACACATCGAGCAGTGCAACGGAAACGCTCATCCCGTGGTCGGCCGGCGGCTGGAGATATCTCGCGGACGGCAGCAACCAGGGCACCGCGTGGCGAACACCGGAATTCAACGACGCGGCGTGGGCCACGGGCACGGCCGAACTCGGCTACGGCGATGGCGATGAAGCAACGATCATCCCGCAGGTGGATGTCAATCCCTCTCTCAACGGCACCCAGCGCCCGGCGACTAGTTATTTTCGCCGCACGTTCAATGTGCCCGCCACTGGTGCGATCCTCGGTATGACACTGCGAGTCGAGTACGACGATGCCTATGCGGTCTATCTCAATGGTGTGAGAGTCGCCGGAAACCTGCCGGTCAACCCGGCTCACAATTATTACACTTACGTCAACGTCGAGGACAGCATCGCCACGGTGAATCTTGGTGCCGAATCGCTCATCTATGGTACCAACGTGATCGCCGTGGAAATCCACCAAGCGCATGCAGGCAGCTCGGATCTCAGCATGAACCTCTCGCTCAGAGCGGTGCGCTCCGTCACGCCCGACCCGATCGTCCTGCAAGGGCCCGGTGAGCGCGTGTTCCGCACCCGCGCCAAAAGCGGCGGCACGTGGAGCGCCCTCAACGAGAATCGCTACCGCGTCGGTATCGTGCCGCCCACCGCGACAACGCTGGTAGTCTCGGAAATCTGCCCGCATCCGCCCTCGCCGCATCCCGATGCGGAGTTCATCGAATTGCTCAACACCGGCGCGACCGCCATCGACCTCGCCGGGGCGATCTTTACCGAAGGAATCGATTTCACGTTTCCCGAGAATGCGGTGCTTCAGCCCGGCGCGCGAGTGCTCGTCGTCGGCAACCTCGCCGCGTTCCAAGCCGCACACGGCACCGACAAACCGGTCGCCGGCGTGTTTGCCAACGGCAGCGGCCTCAGCAATGTCGGCGAGCGCCTCCGGCTCGAGGCCGCCGACGGATCGGTGCTGCTCGATTTCTCCTACGGCACAGGATTTCCATGGCCGGCGATGACCAACGGCCTCGGCCGCACCATGGTACTGGTCAATTCGGCCGCACCTGCGGATCCGCTTTCCTGGCGTCCCAGCACCACGGCATTCGGCAATCCGGGCACCACCGATTCGGTGGCGCGACCTGCCGGCCGCAGCCTGCTCGATCACCTGCTCGCCGAGCCCACTCCGCGTTTCGAGCGCGCCACCTCGCGCCTCTCGGTGCATCGGCGGCTCGGAGGGGATGCAGTGGCATTCCAGCCGGAGTGGTCCGATGATTGTCTGACATGGTCGCCGACACCCGCAGTTCTCGTGGCCGAAGCCCTGGACGAACACGGCAACTCGACCCTCGAATGGCAACTCGACCCACCGCCCGCGGGAAATCGCGTCTTCTTCCGGGTCCGCATCGGACCGTGAGCGGGTGGCTGTCTACGGCTGTCATGACGATTGCCATCTTGCCCTGACCAAAAAGCCACCCAATTCAGATAAAAGGACTGTCCCTTTATCTACCTTTGCCTGCGGAACTGCCGATAAAGGTGTCAAAAATTCGAGGCTTTTCGGGAAAATTGATAAAAGGACTGTCCCTTTATCTAAAGCTCGGCCGGGGAGCGCCTCTGGATGTGGCCTGGTGCCGGCACCCCGCTCCGGCCACAATGCAGGAGCGTCAGCTTGACAGCCGCCGGGATTGGTTCACCCTCCGCGGCCCGGCGCGTTGGAACCGTGCCGACATCCCCACGGACCCATGAAAAAGGACATTCATCCCAAGTACGCGCCGGTCGTGTTCGTCGACATGACCACCGGTGCCCGCTTCATCAGCCGCTCGACCAAGACCTCCGACAAAAAGGAAGTCATCGACGGTGTCGAGCACAGCGTGATCTCGATCGGCATCACCTCCGACTCGCATCCGTTCTTCACGGGGCAGAAGCAGTTCGTCGACACCGAAGGACGCATCGACAAATTCCAGAAGCGCTTCGGTGCCGTGCGCCGCGCGGGCAAACCGAAAGCAGGCTGAGATCCGCCACGCGCCGCTTTACGCGCGGATCCCGAAAGCGGTCCGATCATCCGGACGACCGCATCACCGATCACAGCAGGTGTTTCGACGCCTGCTCGACGTCCTTGTCGCCGCGACCCGAGAGGTTGGCGATCAGAATGCAGTCCTTGGGAAGGGACGGCGCGATGTTCGAAACGTAGGCCATCGCATGCGCGCTTTCGAGCGCCGGAATGATGCCCTCGCAGTGCGCGAGTTCCTTGAATGCCGCCAGCGTCTCGTCGTCGGTTGCATACGTGTATTCGACCCGGCCGAGTTCGCGCAGATAAGCGTGCTCGGGACCCACTGCCGCATAATCAAGTCCGGCGGAAATCGAGTGGGTCAGCTCGATCTGGCCGTCGGCATCGGCGAGCAGCCAGGTCATCGTGCCTTGCAGCACACCGAGCTTGCCGCCTTGGAAGCGTGCGGCGTGGCGCTCGCGGATGATGCCGTCGCCACCGGCTTCGACGCCGACCATGCGCACGCCGGCATCGTCGAGAAATGGATGGAACAGGCCGATCGCATTGGAGCCGCCGCCGACGCAGGCGACCAGCAGATCGGGCAATCGCCCCTCCTTCTCCAGAATCTGCCGCCGCGCCTCGATGCCGATCACCCGGTGGAAATCGCGCACGATCATCGGAAACGGATGCGAGCCGAGCGCGGAGCCGATGATGTAGTGGGTGTGGCCGACGCTGGCGACCCAGTCGCGCATCGCCTCGTTGACCGCCTCTTTGAGCGTTGCCTGCCCGGCGGTGACCGCGCGCACTTCCGCGCCCATCAGGCGCATGCGCGCGACATTGAGCGCCTGACGCTCCATGTCGACCGCGCCCATGTACACGACACACTCCATGCCGAAGCGCGCGCAGACCGTGGCGGTGGCGACGCCGTGCTGGCCGGCACCGGTCTCGGCGATGATGCGCCGCTTGCCGAGGCGCTTGGCCAGCAGGATCTGGCCGATCGCGTTGTTGATCTTGTGCGCGCCGGTGTGGAGCAGGTCCTCGCGCTTGAGATAAATTTTCGCGCCGCCGAGTTTCCGTGTCCACCGCTCGGCGAAGTACAGGGGTGTCGGCCGGCCGACGTAATCGTGGAGCAGTGCGTCGAGCTCGAGCTGGAACGCGGGATCGCGTCGCGCGCTGTCGTAGGCATCGGCAAGCTCGCGCAGCGGCGACATCAGCGTCTCGGGCACGAACATGCCGCCGAATGCTCCGAAATGCCCGCGGGCATCGGGTAACGGGCTGGTTGCCGCCTGACTCATCACCGCCAGCATCCTCCGTGTGACGAGCGGATTCAAGCCCGAAGCGGACTCCGGCGTTGCCGGATCACCGGGCCGGGTGTATGAATCGCGCATGTCCGCCATTTCCGAATCCTCCGCCTTGTGGGCCCGCACCCGGGAACTTTGTGAATCCATCGTCGGCGATCCGCAGGTCGCCGAATGGCGTCAACAGGTCGAGCGGTTTCTCGACGATGATGCCGCGCGCACCCAGTGCCAGAGCGTGCACGAGCGCGGGGAAGAGCTGCACCACAAGCAGCACGCCGGAGTGGAACTTGGCCGACAAGAGATCCGTGAATTCGAGCTTGCCCGCGAGACGCTCTTTCAAAACGACGTGGCGCGCGGCTTCGTCTCCGCCCAGCAGCAACTCGAAGAGGTGCGACGCGACATCAACCGTTGGATCAGCCTGACGATCGAGCTCGGGCGCGTGCCGACCGACGAAGACCTCGCCGAGGGTGACGGCGGTTGCTGCAGTGGCGGTGGCTGCGGCTGCTCGCACTGAAGCGGGATCCCTCCAGAGGGGGCGGCCGGCCCGCTCTCAAGGATCGTGGGCGTCCCGCCCAGTCTTGGGGTGAATCCATGTGGGTGAGACGTGCCGACGCTCTCTTGAGCTGCGCGCGGTTCATGAGACGTTTCTGCTGCGCGCGGCAGGCATGGATGCCTGCCGTCCATGACCGGCTGGAAGCCCGTCCTCCAGTGCTTGCGCGCGTCCCTTGCTCTTTCCGGCTCTCCGTCGACCGTCTGGATAGCCGGCCGATCAATGGGTCATCGGGCTCTCGCCGGACGCGTCGCCGAGGTGGCTGAGGTTTTCCGGCAGGAACCGCTTGAAGCGCGTTTTGTCGATCGACTTCATGTACGCCTCCTCGGGTGAAATCACGCCGTCGCGCAGTTTCGACCAGATCGACTCGTCCATGAACTGCATGCCCTCGCCTTTGCCGCCGGTGATCACGTCGTAGAGCTTCTGCGTGGCACCCTCGCGGATGATCGCCGACACCGCCGGTGTCGCGAACATGATCTCGTGCACCGCCACCCGGCCGGGCCGGTCGACCCGTTTGCACAGCAACTGCGCCACCACGCCGCGCAGCGACGCCGCAAGCATCGTGCGCACCTGCGATTGCTGGTCGGCGGGGAAGACGTCGATGATCCGGTCCACCGTCTTGCGCGCGTTGTTGGTGTGCAGCGTGCCGAAGACGAGCAGGCCGGTCTCCGCCGCGGTGAGCGCGAGCGAGATCGTCTCGAGGTCGCGCATCTCGCCCACCAGCACGATGTCCGAATCCTCGCGCAGCGCGGCACGCAGTCCGTCGGCGAACGACGGCGTCTGGATCGGCACTTCGCGCTGGGTGATGATCGACTGCTTGTTGCGGTGGACGAACTCGATCGGCTCCTCGATCGTGATGATGTGGCGGTTGAAGTTCGAATTGATGTAATCGAGCAGCGCCGCAAGCGTGGTCGACTTGCCGGAACCGGTCGGCCCGGTCACCAGCACCAGCCCGGAGCGCATGTGGCCGAATTCCTTGACCACCTCCGGTACGCCGAGCGATTCGAGCGCGGCGATCTCGGTGGGGATCAGCCGGAACACCGCGCCGAGCCCGTTCTGCTGCTTCAGATAGTTGCAGCGGAAGCGCGAGTCCTCGTCCATCTCGTAGGCGAAGTCGAGGTCGCCGCCCTCCAGATAGCGCCCGAACGCGCGCGGGTCGCAGATTTCCGCAAGCAACTCGCGGAACGATTCGCCCTCCAGCACCGCTTCGTCCGGAATCGCCGTCACCGCGCCGTGCACGCGGATTTTCGGCGGCTGGCCTTCGGAAAGGTGCAGGTCGGAACCCTTGTGGGCGATCAGGTGGCGGAAGAATGCGTCGATCCGGGCCATGGAGTGGGAAATGGAGAGTGCGTTAGTGGAATGCTGCGGGTGTCGGATGGCGGTCGGCGGATCACGATTGCATGAACGCGCGCATCTGCGCCTTGTCCTCGGCGCGGAAGAGCGCTTCGTCGCGCGTGATCACACGATCGACGTAGAGACGCCGCAGCGATTCGTCCATCGTGATCATGCCGACGTTCTTGCCGGTCTGCATCACGCCGGGAAGCATGAATGTCTTGCCCTCGCGGATGCAGTTGGCGACCGCCGGTGTGTTGACGAGCAGTTCGAGCGCAAGCACGCGTCCGTCGCCGTCGGCCTTGGGCACGAGCTGCTGCGAGAGGATGCCGCGCAGCGATTCGGACACCATGATGCGGATCTGGTCGCGCTGGTCGGTGGGAAACACGTCGAGCACGCGGTCGAGCGTACGTGGCGCGTTGCCGGTGTGCAGCGTGCCAAGCACAAGGTGGCCGGTCTCCGCCGCCGTGAGCGCAAGCTGGATCGTTTCGAGGTCGCGCATTTCGCCGACCATGATCACATCCGGATCCTCGCGCAGCGCGCCACGCAGCGCCTTGGCGAACGACTCGGTGTGGGTGTGCACCTCACGCTGGTTGACGTGGCAGCCCTTCGACTCGAAGACGTATTCGATCGGATCCTCGAGGGTGAGGATGTGGTCCTCGCGGTCGCGGTTGATGAAGTCGACGAGCGCGGCGAGCGTCGTCGACTTGCCCGAGCCGACCGATCCGGTGACGAGCACCAGTCCGTTCTGGTAGCGGGTGAGGGGAATGATGTGGTCGAGCGGCAGTCCGATCTCCTCGATGCTGCGGATGCGGTCGTCGATGACGCGGAACGCCATGTCGTAGCCGAGCCGTTGTTTCACCACCGACGCGCGGTAGCGGCCGTTGCTGGCGGCGTAGGCGAAGTCGATGTCGCCGCGCTGCTGCAGCCGCTCCCACTCGGACTCGCCGAGGAACGATCTGACGAGACGTTCGGTTTCCGCCGGGGCCAGCGGCGCATGATCGTCCCAGATCGGACCGAGCCGGCCGAAGCGCCGCCATGCCGGCGGATAGGCAGTGGCGAGATGGACGTCGGAACACGCGAAGTCGCGTCCGAGCTGAAGGTATTGGTCGACGTGGTCGAGGACCTGATGGGCGGACATGGGAAATCAGCGGGTATGAGGGTCTTGTATCGGGGCGCGGCGGCCCGGTTGCGCCCGCGCAGCAAGCCACTCGCGCAGGCGGTTGGCGAGCCAGACTTTCAACATCGGGCGGGCGGCGGTCAGCGCCAGTCCGAGTATCGCACCGAGGGGGCCGCCCACCATGCGCGCGGCTGCTTTCGGCGGACGTCGCAGCAAGAATCGTGCGGCGACGCCGACGGCGAGCGAGCCGAACAGCCACGACGACGGGTGGCGGGTGAGCGAGCCGCGCAGGCGCGCGACCGGGTCGAGCCGCGTGCGCAGCGCGCCGATGCCGCGGCCGATGCGTGTCCTGGCCGACTCGGCTTCCTGAACCAGGTTCAGGATCCGGATTTCTTCTGCAGCGTTTCGATCCATTCGCGGTCTTTGCGGAATTCAGCGCGGGTGTGGGCGAAGATCGGCTTGTTGCAGCGCGATCGTCTGAGGCGCGCCACCAACAACCAAGCGGCGACGAGATGCAGCACTGCCACTGCCAGCGCGCAAAGGTACCATGGTCGGCCGATGCCTGCCGAGATCAACGCGATCGTGCCGCCCAGCATCAATGCCCAACCGAAAAAGAACAGCCCGGCGGCAAGCGCGGCGAGCACGAGACGCCGTGCCACCGCACACGCAGCGGCACGTGATTCAATCCCGATCAGCTCGCAGCGGTTGGCGATCAACTCCAGCCACGGGTCGAGCCAGCCCTGCGCGTGTGCACCGGGTTGCGGCGGATCGGCCTCTGCTGCCGGTGTGCGGACAAACAAATTCATGAAGATGCCCCGCTTGGGTCCGCTGAATCGGTGGTCAGGCCCGCCATGCCGAAGATCAGCGGCGCACGATCAAGCCGATGAGAAACCCGGCACCCAAGGCGCCCAGCACACACTGGATCGGATTCTCGCGGATGTAGTCCTCGGCGGTCACTTGCAGTTCCTTCGCCTTGATCCGCGTGTCCTGCCATTGCTCGGTGGCAGTGCGCTTGAATTGCTCCGCCTTTTCCGCCGCCGACTCGCGCAGGTGGTGCGCGGACTCGACCGCGCGTTCCTTGAACGCCGACGCCTTGACCTCGGCCGTCTGCACGAACTCGCGTGCTTTGTGGCCGGCGGCGGTTCGCAGGTCCTGCGCCGCTTGGGCCAGGGTGGGGGAGTCGGCGGTGAAGCCCGATTCGGGCTCAAGCCCTTCGGAGGAAATGGTCTTGGTAGGCATGGCGATGGGTCTGCAAGCTGGGATGGATGCGGCCAATCCCCATGATCGACCGCTGCGAGACGATCCATGGCATGCGTTGCCCGTTCATGCAAGGCGCGACTTCGAAAATCCGCGAATCCGTCGACCGGAGCCCATGCGGTCAATTGGTAGTGAAAAATAAATCATAAATGATCATGAAACATCATAAAATCATTATCTTTTTGAATCCATTCAGTGGCATGCGCGACCGCCATTCCCGGCCGGGGGATGTTGAAAGCCGAATATTTTCTAAATTTCGGTCGATCCGGCTTGACCCATCCCGGGATTTCGGGTGTGATGAGTTCAGCGATGATTCAGAGTCCATCCAGCCAAAGTCATTGAATTCGTCATTGCGCGTTCACTGCCACACCCGCCCGTCTTCATGAAAACTCCACAATTTCGTTTAAGTCCGATTGCGTCGCTTGTGGTGCTCTCCGCACTCTCGGTGGTTTCCGCACACGCCCAGCGCGTCCGTCCGCCGGTCATCCCGCCCGTCGTGATCGGTCCGGGCAAGCTCACGCGGATCGACTTTAAAGAGATCTTCGACAAACTGAAGGCGGAGCAGGACAAGGCGAAAGAGGCTCTGGAGGCAGCGCAACGCAAGATCAACGAAGCTTTGCAGAAGCAACAAGTGGAGCTCGCCAAGCAACAAGAGGCGCTGCAGAAACAGAAGGAGGCCGAGCAGGAGAGGCAGAAGCAACTCGAAGCAGAGCAAAAGGCCGCACAACGGCAGGAGGAAATCAATGAGAAACTCCGCGAGCTTGCGGAGAAGGATCAGGAGATCGTGAATACTGGCGACGATAACG
>VHCM01000012.1 GCA_016871685.1 Verrucomicrobiota bacterium | reverse complement strand
ACCCGGCGGCGCCCGGCACCGACCCGGATCCCGGAGTGATCCGCGAAGCCGAGGGCATCGAGCCGTTGGTGATCGACGACAAGGAACTCGCATCGACCGATGTCGCACTGATGCGCGTGAAGCGGTATCTGCCGGAGCCCGACACCCGGGCCGCGCGCGTGGATCGCCTGCCATTGGCGCTCGCCCACGCGATGCTGGAACGCCGGCTCGGGCGCATCGCACGCGGCGAAGCGTCGCCGATCAGTGCCGGGTCGGCCGCGCGCAACGTCTGGTTTGAGACCGTCGAGATGGGAGCGGTGAGAGTGACGGCGGCCGACGACCGCTGGCAGGAAGCCGTGGCGGTCCTGGAACGCGAATTCCGGCGTGCCATGGAACACGGATTCCTTCCCGGCGAACTGGCCGAGGCGAAGTCGGTGCTGCTCAACACCCTTGAACAACAAGTGCGGCAGAAACCGACGCGACGCTCGGAAGGCATCGCCGCGGTGATGATCCGCTGCATCGGAGCGGACGATGTGTTTCCAGAACCGGAAACCGAACTGGCGATCACCCGGGAGGCGCTCGACGCGGTGGATGCGGCGCGATGCCACGACGCGCTGTGCACGTTCTGGGACGTTGCCGGCCATGACCTCGTGCTCACGACGAAATCCCGCGTGGAAGACACCGCACGCGAGCTGACCGCTTGTTTTGAGGAATCCCGGGGCATTCCGGTGGATCCGCCCCGGCCCGAGGAATTGCCGGCTTTCGCATATGAATCATTCGGCCCCGCGGGAACCGTTGCGTCGGAGACCCGCGTGGAGGACCTCGGCATCACCCAGTTGGTCTTGTCCAACCAGGTGCGCATCAACCTCAAGCGCACGGATTTCGAATCCGGCAGAATCCACCTGCTCGCGCGCATCGGATCGGGTCAGTTGACCCAGCCCGCCGACAAGCCGATGCTCGACTCCTTCGCGCAGGCCGTGTTCGACGGAGGCGGACTGGGCAAGCACGGGCAGGAGGAGCTCGAGCGGATGCTCGCGGGTAAAAACGTCGGTTGCTCGCTCGCGATCGACGAGGACGCATTCGTGTTGTCGGGATCGACCACGCCCGCGGATTTCCCGCTGCAATGCCGACTGCTGTACGCCGCGATTGCCGATCCGGGATGGCGTGAGGAAGCACTCTGGCAGTTTCAAAAAACGATTCCAGTGCTCATGCAGCAGCTCAGGCACACCACCAGGGGCCCGTTGCGCGAGATGCAGTCGTGGCTGCACGGCGCGGACGCCCGCTACTCCGCTGCCACACTCGACCAGCTCGCGTCCTACACGATCGCCGACGCGCGCGACTGGCTCGACCCCGAACTCGCCGACGGCTATCTGGAACTGAGCATCGTCGGTGACATCGACCCGCAGGCCGCGTTGCCCGAGCTGCTCGCGACGTTCGGCGCTTTGCCGACGCGTGACGCGACACCCGAGGCGCATCCCGGCAAACGCAAGGTGGGTAGCCCCGCGCCGCCGGGAGCGGTCGTGTTCCGCTACGAATCGACCATCCCGCAGGCCATGGCGCTGATGATGTGGAAAACCGCGGGCCAACGCGGCAACCCCCGTGAATTCCGCCGACTCCATGTGCTGGCCTCCGTGCTCAAGGAGCGACTGCGCGAAGAGATCCGCGAGAACCTCGGCGCATCCTACAGCCCGGTCGCGATCGCCGACGGCTCGGAGGCACTTGAAAACGTCGGCCACCTGCTCGGTCAAAGCGTGTGCAATCCGGAGGACATCGGAAAAATCCTCAGCAGCATGCGCAGCGAAGCCTCGACACTCGCGGCCGATGGCACCACCGCCGACGAACTCGATCGCGCGCGCCGACCCATCCTTGGCATGATGGAGAAATCACTGCGCGACAACCAGCACTGGCTGCGCACCGTGCTCGGCCGTTCGCAGGCCGAGCCGGAACGCCTGGAACTCGCACGCGACCGCGACGCCGATTACCGGTCGATCACGCTCGACGAACTCAACACCCTCGCCGCGAAATACCTCGGCGGCGGCAACGCCATCTCGATCACCATCCGCCCGCAAGCGCCATGACGCGTCTCGCCCTCCTCCAATCCGGCACGTTTGCCACCAAGGCCGAGGCCTTCGATCACTACGAAGCGCTCATCCGCCGAGCGGCGGCCGGCGGCGCGAACATCGTGGTCACCCAAGAGCTGTTCCTCACGCCGTATTTCTGCACGCTCGAGGATCCGGCGCTTTTTGATCTCGCCGATTCTCTGCCCGGACCGGTCACCGATCGTCTCGGCGCGATCGCGCGCGAACTCGAGATCGTGCTCGTGGCTTCGCTCTTCGAGCACCGCGGACCGGGTCTCTACCACAACACCGCGACGGTGCACGACGCAGACGGGTCGTTGCTGGGATGCTACCGCAAATCGCACATCCCGCAGGATCCGGCGTTCGAAGAGAAATTCTATTTCACTCCCGGAGACAGCGGCTGGCCGGTCTGGCAGACCGCGCACGGAGCCATCGGCGTGCTCGTTTGTTGGGACCAATGGTATCCCGAGGCCGCGCGGTTGATGGCGCTCGGCGGCGCGCAACTCTTGGTCTATCCAACGGCCATCGGCTGGCTGCCCGATGAAAAGGAGACACTCGGCGAAGCCCAGCACTGCGCGTGGGAAACCGTCCAGCGCGGCCACGCCGTGGCCAACGGTTGCTACCTGGCCGCGGTGAACCGCTGCGGCACGCATGGTGGCACGGAATTCTGGGGTCGCTCGTTCGTTGCCAACCCGTATGGGGAACTGCTCGCCAAGGCGTCGACCCGCGACGAGGAGATCTTGTTCCAAGACATCGATTTCGGTCTCGTCGAGGAGTTCCGCCGCATCTGGCCGTTTTTCCGCGATCGGCGCATCGATGCTTACGGCGATTTGCTCAAGCGATGGCGCTCGTGAGCCATGACGGCGCTTGCCCACGCGAATGCGTCGTGTGGCGGAATCGTGACGAGGCAAGTGTGGCACGGTGCGTGCTACGATGAGAGGTGTTGTCCGCCCCGAACCCGGCGGCCTCCATCCCATGAACGAATCAAACGCAGAACACGCCACGCAGGATCCCACCGAAATCACGCTCGAAGAGTGCTGGGACTCCGCGGCCATTGCCGGACTCGTGCGCCGCAACACTTTCCGCGGCCACATGCCCGCGTTCCTCATGCTCGGCAAACGCGAAACCACGATGCTCCGCAACCACCTCGCCAAAGCATTCGGCGAGGATGAAATCGCCAAACTCACCGAACTCCACTACGCCGGCCTCAAAGTCGTCGAAACCCGGCTGGACTCCCTCGTCAAAGTCGCAGGCGAGAAAATGTCGCCCGATCTCGAACGCGCCGCACGACGCCAACCATCGATCCAAGCGCTCGCCGACGCCTGTCGCTGGCGCTTCGACGCCGGGCTCGCCTAGAGCATTGTCAAACACCCGCCTCCGCAGCCAGGCGCTTGAGCCGGTTTTTCACCGACACCTTGGCCACGGCCGAGAGCCGGTCGGTGAAGAGCACGCCATTGAGATGGTCAATCTCGTGCTGCAGCGCGCGCGCGAGCAATCCGTCGGTCTCAATCTCGATCACCGATCCGTCGAGCAAGGTCAGCGACACCCGCACCACCGTCGGCCGCCGCACGTCGGCACGCAGGTCGCGGATGCTCAGGCAGCCCTCGACGGCCGACTCCTTCGCGTCACCGTACTCGATTTCCGGATTGATGAAAACCAGAGGCATGATGTCCGCCAGGCGGGCGTCCTCGCCATTGACCTTGAGAAGCGAGACGCAGTCGGGATCGTGAGACACGTCGATCACGGCGAGCCGCAGGTCCTCGCCCACTTGCGGCGCGGCCAGACCCACCCCCTGGGCGTCGGCCATCGTGTCGAGCATGTCGGCGGCCAGGCGTTCGATCCGGGAATCGACCTGCCCGACCGGGCGGCAACGCCGCCGCAGCACCGGATGGCCGTACTGGACGATGGGCAGGATCATTGGAAGTGGGGCGGGAGAACGGGTGAGGCAGCGTCAGGCTACCCGGCTGCGGGGCCGGGGTCAAATCCCGAGCGGACCCCCAATTCTGTGCGTGCAATCGGCCGCCGGATCCATACGAATCGCGCCGTGAAAGAGATCCTCCTTCAAAGCCCGGTGTTCCAGATGGCGGCCAAGCAGTTCGACGAGGTTGCCGATTTCCTCGATCTCGACGACAGGCTGCGCGAGCGCTGCAAGTGGCCCAAGCGCTTGATCACCGTCACCGTGCCGATCCGCATGGACGACGGCAGGACCGAAATCTTCTTCGGCCACCGCGTGCAGCACCACCTCACCCGCGGCGCGATCAAGGGAGGACTGCGCTACCACCCGTCGGTCGATCTCGGTGAAATCACCGCGCTTGCATTGTGGATGACGTGGAAGTGCGCGCTGCTCAACCTGCCGTTCGGCGGAGGCAAGGGCGGCATCAACTGCGATCCGCGCACGATGTCGCAGGGCGAGCTTGAGCGGCTCACGCGCCGCTTCACGATGGAGATGATCCCGTTCATCGGACCGGAGGTCGACGTGATGGCACCCGACATGGGCACCAACGAACAAACGATGGCGTGGATGACCGATACGTACTCGACGCATTCCGGTCATCTCGTGCCGTCGATCGTCACCGGCAAGCCGCTCAACCTGCAGGGGTCCTGCGGGCGCACGCGCGCGACCGGCCACGGGGTCGCGTTCACCGCATCGAACTCGCTGCACAAGCGCGGCTACAAGGTGCAGGGCGCCAAGGCGATCGTCCAGGGCTTCGGCAACGTCGGATCGCACACCGCCTACACGCTCGATTCATACGATGCGTTGGTCATCGGCGTCTCCGACGTCGGAGGCGCGATCTGGAACGACAAAGGGCTGCCGATGGACAAGCTGCGCAAGCACGTGCAGAAGCATGGTACGATCCTCGGCTTCAAAGAGTCCGAGCCGGTGGATCCGCAGGAAATCCTCACCCGCGAGTGCGACATCCTCGCGCCGTGCGCGATCGACCGCACGATCACCGGCGAGAACGCGCCGCACCTCAAATGCAAGGTGCTTGCCGAAGGAGCCAACGGACCGACCACGCCCGAGGCCGACCGCATCATCAACGAGCGCGGCGACATCTTCGTGATCCCCGACATCCTCTGCAACGCCGGCGGCGTCACGGTCTCCTATTTCGAGTGGGTGCAAAACCTCCAGCACTACTCGTGGACCGAGCGCGAGGTGCTCGGCAAGATGGAGGCGATGTTGCAGAGCGCGCAGGCGCGCGTCACCGGATTCGCCAAGAAGAACAAGCTGCCTCAGCGCAGTGCCGCCCAGGCGATCGCGATCGAAACCGTGGCAGAGGCTAAGTCGTCGCGCGGATTGTTCCCGTGACGTCCACCCGCCCGGCGGCAGCGCGGGATTTCCCGTCTTGCGGCCGGGCGCGGCCGGGCCATTCTCACCGCGGATGCACGAAGACACCCGCCGCTGGATCGCGGCCGACAAGGCCCACTGCTGGCACCCGTTCACCCGCCAGGGCGACTGGTGCTCCATGGATCACCAGCCCGTGGTGCTTGTGCGCGGCGAACGCGAATGGCTGTGGGATTCGGAAGGCAACCGCTACCTCGACGGCAATTCGTCGATCTGGACCAACGTCCACGGCCATGCACACCCGCGGATTCATGCCGCGATCCGCAAACAGCTGGAACTCACCGCGCACGTCTCGTTTCTCGGCAACACGCATCCCCTCGCCGCCGAGCTCGCCGCACGCCTCTGCGCGTGCCTCCCCGCCGGCACGCTCGAGCGTGTGTTCTACTCCGACAACGGATCGACCGCGGTCGAGTGCGCGCTGAAGATGGCGTTGCAATACCGGATGCAGACGGGCGAGCCGCAACGCACGCGCTTCATCGCGTTTGCCGATGCCTACCACGGCGACACACTCGGTGCCGCGTCGGTCGGTGGCGTCGACCGCTTCACCGCACGGTTCCGCGAGTCCGGCTACCCGGTGACGCGGCTGCGCGACGTCGGCGAGCTCGATCGACTCGACCCGCACACGATCGCCGCGGTCATCATCGAACCGCTCATCCAGGGCGTCAACGGCATGCGTCCGTGGCCGCGCGGCATGCTCGCCGCATTGCGTGCCTGGTGCGATGAAACCAACACCCACCTCGTGCTCGACGAGGTGATGACCGGATTCGGCCGCACTGGGACGATGTTCGCCTGCCAGCAGGAGGAAGTCGTGCCGGATTTCCTGTGCCTCGCCAAAGGACTGACCGGCGGCACCCTGCCGATGGCCGCCACCCTCACCACCGCCGCGGTGTATGACGCCTTTCTCGGCGACGCGCACCGCGCGTTTTCCTATGGTCACAGCTACACCGCCTGCGCTCTCGGTTGTGCGGCGGCCATGGCGGGCCTCGATGTGTTCGAGGAGGAATCCACGCTCGCACGGCTTCGGCCGATGATCGACCGGATGAGCGAAGGCCTCTCGCGCCTCAAGGCCGCGCAACCGTGCGTGCACGAAACGCGCCAATGTGGATTCATCGCCGGCATTGAAGTGCGCCGGCCCGACGGCTCCCCATTTCCGCAGGACGCGCGCGTCGGCGAGGCTGTTTGTGCTGCCGCGCGGCACCACGGACTGCTCACCCGACCGATCCTCGACACCGTGGTGCTGATGCCGCCGCTGTGCACCTCGCCCGAAGCGCTCGATCTCGCATTCGCCGCCTTGGACCGGGCGATCTCCGGCATTGACATGCGCGCTGCCGACCTGTAATTCTCTTCTTCCGTCCACCATACTCCCGGCGGAGTCGCCAAGTGGTAAGGCAATGGTTTGCAAAACCGTCATTCGTGGGTTCGATTCCCACCTCCGCCTCTCTTTTCTTCTTGGATCTGGCCGTGCCGCCGCGACTGTCCCGCATCCTTCAGGGCCGCGCCCTCAGCTGATCTTACTCGGCAGCAGGCGGAATCGGTCGTGGTAATCGCCGCGGTTGTATTTGCGGCAGCAGGCGTAGCAGGCGACCGCACGCTGGATCGGGCGCACACGCAGGATGGTCGTGCGGCAGTTCGGACACGTGTACGCATGGTTGCGGCGTACCCGGCGGCGCTTGAAGGGCAGCGTGTGGTACGGCTCTTCGTTGGGAATGCCGAGTTCCGCGCAGGCGGCCTGCCATTCCGGGCCGTGCGGGTCGATGCGGCGGCGCGCGTAGCGCTCGTAGGCGACCAGGTGTGCGAGTTCGTGACGCAACGTGCGCCAAAGCTCTTCGGCCGGGCAGTTGCGCAGCTTCGGATTCAGCTCGATCCGGCGATCGGGCCACCACGCGCGGCCGGCGGTGGTCTGCATGCGTGGATTCCAAACGACGCGCACCTTGCGTGCCAGTTCCGGCAGTGCGAGCGACAATGCGGTTTCGGAACACCAGGCGGTGAGCCCGCCGTCGAGCTTCGCCGGCTTTTCCGCAGCGGCAGCCGGCGGCATGAACACACGCAGCCAAGAGGTCCAACGGAATTCCGTCTGCATCATGCCGCGTGCCATGTGCGCTCAAGATGCCAAATTTTCCGACGCGATGCAACCGGGCGTTCGCGTAATTCCCTGATCCCCACCGCCATGCGCGGATCGGCGATCCAGCGGAGCGGAAGAGGGAAATCCAAACGCCGCGAAAGCCACGCCATCCTGATACTGGCCGTCGAATCGACCTTCTCGAACACGGGCCTTCCCCGGGCAACTCGGGAAACACCGCGTCCGGGAAGCCTCTCCCGCTCAAAAAACATTTACAGGCCGTGCTGAAACGATCGTGGTGGGTCCGTGGGCTCGGCCAACCCATCCCCTGCAGCCCGACCAGCACCGCCATGCGCGCTCGCCACCCCGCGCGACAGGGTGAGGCGTGGTTTGAGCATGATCGCCTGTCTGGCGGCCACGGCATGTGCCGCATGGGCGGCCGATCCGCGGCCCAACCTCGTGGTGATCATGGCCGATGATCTCGGCTACGAAACGATCGGTGCCAATGGCGGCCAGTCCTACGCCACGCCGCGTCTCGATTCGCTGGCGGCGTCGGGCATGCGGTTCCGTCATGCCCACTGACAACCCCTTTGCACGCCGACCCGCGTCCAGTTGATGACCGGAAGATACAACGTCCGGAATTATGACGTGTTCGGCATCCTGCATGAAGGACAAACCACCTTCGCCAACGTGCTCCGTGACGCGGGCTACAAGACATTCATCGCCGGCAAATGGCAGTTGGAGGGCGGATACGAAGGGCCGGTCCGCTTCGGGTTCGACGAGTATTTCCTCTGGCAGCTCAACCGGCGGCCGAACCGCTACTACGCGCCGGGATTCGAAGCGTTGATCCCCGCGGACGGACTCGCGAACACCCAAGTCAACTTCCCCGCCGGGACGTACGGACCGGAAGTGGTCAGCGAAAAAATCATCGAGTTCATCGAGCGGAACCAAGCCGGGCCGTTCCTGGTGTACTATCCGATGCTGCTCACACACGACCCGTTCACGCCTCCGCCCGATCATCCGGATTACAACCCTGCAGCGACGAAGGAACTCAACAACGCCATCTACTTCCGCGGCATGGTGGAATTCATGGACAAGCTCGTCGGCAGAATCGTTGACAAGCTCGACGCCCTGGGCATCCGTGACAACACGCTGATCCTGTTTCTTGGCGACAACGGCACGCTCTCGTCGATCACCTCGATGTTCGACGGCAAGTCGGTGCAAGGGGGCAAGGGCAAGACGACCATGGACGGCACGCACACCCCGTTCATTGTGAATTGGCCGAAGGCCGTGGCGGCCGGCCGCGTCTGCGACGACCTGATCGACACCACCGACGTGTTTCCCACGTTGTGCGAGGCGGTGGGGGCCGTGGCTCCCGGCGATCTCGACGGCAGGAGTTTTCTACCGCAGTTGGTCGGTGACAGCGGCACGCCCCGTGAATGGAGTTATTGTTGGTACAAACCCCAGAACGCCACCGAGGCCGGCGTGCGCGAGTTTGCCCAGACCCGGCGCTTCAAGCTGTATGCAACGGGGAATTTCCACGACCTTGCCAGCGACGTCCTCGAGCAACGGCCGCTCAACACGGGCGCGCTCGATACGGAGGCGCGAGCGGCCTTTGATCTGCTGACCGGTACGCTGGCATCATTCGGTGACGCGCGAGCGGACCGCGTGCTGGCGCCGCGGCAGGATCCGGCGGTCTGGGCATCGCCGCCGGCGGCCGCCGGGCTTGGCAGCATCGGGATGGCCGCCGCCCCAGCAACCGATGGCAACGGCCCGGTCGAATACCAGTTCAGGAACGTCACCTTGTCGCGCGACAGCGCGTGGCAAGCGACGCCGCGCCACATCGACTCGGGACTGGTCGGCGAGACATCGCACACCTACCAAGTGCGGATGAGGGACCTGCTCGGCAACACCACCGATTGGTCCGGCACGCGATCCGCAACCACGCTGTCCTCCCCGAATCCGACCGTCGTCATCGTCGAACAACCCGATACCGATGGAGACTCCGGCAGTCAGAATCTCGGTCAGTCATTCACGGTCCCGGCGCAGGATGGCGGCTGGTTTCTGGAAGCGATCACGTTTTATGCGGCGGCCGCCACCAGCGGGGAAAGTTCGGCCCACCTGACGTTGTACGACGGCTTCACCAACCGGACGAACCGCGGACGCATCCTCGCCGTCTCCACCAATGCCGTTTCCAATCCACGTGTCCAAGGGCTGGCGATGTCCTGGAACTTCAGCGACGTGTGGATGGAGTCGGGAAACACCTGCTTCGCCGCGTTCAGCGATGCCGCCGGCTCGCCCCTTGCGGCCAATCAGGGCATTCCGGCCCAGCGCTGGCTCGCGAATGCCTACGACGGTGGAAGCCGTCTCAATGAATCGGGAATCACGCCTAACGTGGATCTCAGGTTCACCATCACGGCGAGGCGGTTCGCCTCCAACTACGCGCAGTGGGCGATGACCATGCCCGATGGTCTGCCGCGTCAGTTTGGCGAGGCTGTTCGTCCCGGCGAGATGCCCAACGGATGGAGATACTTCTTCGGATTCGGGCCGCATGAACACGACCCGTCACGATGGCCGCGGATCACGGGTTCCGATTACACGTTTGCCGCGGATCCCAAGGTGACGGATGTCTTCTGGCGCATTCGCCACACGTCGGACCTTCGCGTCCCGCTTGCCTCGTGGCGCACGATCGATGCCGGCAGCCCGGAGCTGCTTCACGATCCGGTTTCCGGGCGCATCCGCCTCCCGCTGACCGGCCCCGCCGGCTTCTTCCGCCTCGAGATCGGTCTGCGGGATGGCTCGGAGACGCAATAATCCGGCCATCCCGCGGCGGATCGCGGAATTGACCACCGGGCGGCGGTGGCTTATCCCGGCGTCCGCGCATCATGGATCCCACGACCACCGCATACGGCACTTGGAGCGGCGGACGCTTCATGCACTTTGGCGAGACACTCGGTGAGGGACGCTTCATCGGCTGCATCGAAACCGCGTACGAGGCCGGGATCCGCAGCTTCGTCACCTCGGACGTGTACGGCAATGGCAAGGCCGACGAGTTGCTCGGCCGCGCGCTCCGCGGGATCGATCGCGCGACGTACAGCTTGATCGGGATGATCGGCCACGATTTTTACCAAGGTCAGCGCGAAGGCGCGCGCGGCTATCCGAGGTTCACCGACCCGCGACTGCGCGGACCGGAGGGATATGCCGATTTCGTGCGGATGGCCGCGGAGCGCGAGCTCGAGCGTTGCGGCAGTGAGCGATTCGACCTGTTGATGCTGCACAATCCCGACGAACTTGGATACACGAGCGACGCGGTGTGGTCCGCGCTGCGCGGCTTGCGCGAGCAGGGAATCACCCGGATGCTCGGGATCGCGCCGGGTCCGGCCAACGGGTTTTCGCTCGACTTGGTCGGCGCGTTCGAGCGCTTCGGCGACTGCATCGACTGGGCGATGCTGATCCTCAATCCGCTCGAACCCTGGCCGGTGGGACTCACGTTGCCGGCCTGCGAACAGCACGGCGTGAAGGTGATGACGCGCGTGGTCGACCACGGCGGCGTCTTCCACGGCGACCTCGGCTTGCCCGGTCATGAGTTCAAACCCGGCGATCACCGGACGTACCGGCCCGAGGGATGGGTCGGGCACGGCATGGAGAAAGCGGAGCGGATGCGGCCGATCGCCGACCGCCACGGGCTCACGCTGCTGCAGTTCGCGTCGATCTGGAACCTGAGTCAGCCGGCGGTCGAAAGCGTGGTGCCCACCTTCATCCAGGAGGCTGGCGATGGAGCGCGGCGGATCGAGGACAAGATCCGCGAGTTCGCCGCGTTGCCGGAGCTGAGGCTCGACCCGGAGGAAGTCGATGCCGTGCGGCGCATCGGCGACAACACCGGCTGCATGCTGCTCAAGGGCGCGAGCAGGCGGCATGCAACCAGCGAGCGTCCCGACGAATGGCCGATGCGTAACGACCTGGTGGAACTGGCCGGGCGCCACGGGTTGGGCAGCGATTGGTGAATCGGGCGGCCCGCGACGGCGGCGACTCACATCGAAAAATCCTCGCCGAGGTAGAACTCGCGGGCGACGGGATGGTTCACGAGTTCCGCGGAGTTGCCCTCGAGGATGACGCGGCCGTCGTGGATGAGGAACGCGCGGTCGGTGATGCTCAGCGTTTCGCGCACCGAGTGGTCGGTGATCAGGATCCCCAGGCCGTCGCGGTCGCGCAGTTCGAGCACGATGCGCTGGATGTCCTTGACGGCGATCGGATCGATTCCGGCGAACGGTTCGTCGAGCATCAGCAGTTTGGGATCGGTGCAGAGCGAGCGGGCGATGGCCAGACGTCGCTTCTCGCCGCCGGAAAGCGTGATCGCGGGCGAGTCGGCGAGTTTTTCGATGCCGAAGCGGCGCATCAGCTCGTCGGCGCGCTCGTGGCGGGCGGCGCGGCCGAGGCCCGGACGCGTCTCGAGGATGGCGAGCAGGTTGTCGCGCACGCTCAGTTTGCGGAAAACGGATTCCTCCTGCGGTAGGTAGCCGAGTCCGAGACGCGCACGGCGGTGCATCGGCAGCTTCGAGATGTCCTGACCGAGAAATCCCACCTCACCCGAGTCGGCAGGGACGAGACCGGCGATCATGTAGAACGAGGTGGTCTTGCCGGCACCGTTGGGACCGAGTAGGCCGACGATTTCGCGGGGTTTCACGGTGAGCGTCACGCCGTCGACGACCGCGCGGCCGCCATAGGTTTTTCTCAGGCCGTCGGCACGGAGCACGGCGTTCGCGGTGGTGTCGTTCATCGATCGGCAGTGCGCTGGGTTCAACGGTCGGAAGCGCCGCGGAGTTGCTGCAACGGCAGGACGGTTTTCCAATCACCGCCGCTCGTCTCGAACTTCCCTTGGTTTGGATCGATGCGCAGGCTGAGGTCGGGCTCGCCGGCACGCATCGTCACCGCGCCCTGCACGACCCACGGGTAGCCGCCTGAAATGACGATCCGTCCGGCTTTCAAATCATAATCAAGCAGCGCGCCGCTGGCCTCGATCGGCTGTTTGCCCTGAGGCACATCCTTGTAGAGCACGCGCACCGCGCCGGTGGCGACGATGCGCTTCACCTCGCCCGACATGCGTGAGGTGGCGTCGCCCGGTGCCGACGGCTTCGTGTCTTGATCCGTTGGATTTGCTGGTTCGAGAAAAATCTTGAGGTCGTTGGCACCGGAGAGATCAAAGCGCGGATCCTTGACGCGGACGTTGCCGAGATAGACGAAGACGCCTTGGTCTGGGTCATAGTGCATGCCGCCGTCGCAATCGATCACGGTGTCGTCCGGTCCGGGCGCGGTGGGCAGCGGCAGTTGCTGCGGCACCTGCGGCTTGTCAGCGGTGGCAGCGTCGAGTTCCGCCTTCTTGAGAAACTCGCGGGTCGCGGCGTTGGCCGCTTCGGATCGATCCAAGGCCTCGCCGAGTGTGGCGCGGATCGATGGCTCGGTGGCACCGGGTGCGGCAGCGGCGGATCCGTCGTCGGCAGGCTTCGCTGCATTCGCCGCCGGAACCGAAAGCGGCGCGGATGCGGCATTTTCCATCGAGGCCGCGGGATCACCGGCGGCGGCTGCGATCCACGTGAGCACCGGCCCGGTGAGGAAGGCACCGCCGACCGTCAGGTCGTAAAACAAACCGGTGCCTTTCGCGATGATGCGGTCGTTGCGCAAGGTGACCGGCTCCGACGAACTCAGCAGGTTTTTCTGCTGGTCGAGCATCGCCCGCCGCATGTCGACGCGGCCGCGCGCGCTGAGGTCGGGATTGAGGAAATCAATGGTCACCTCATCGCCCCGCATCAATTGGTCGCTCACCAATGTCAGCACGCGCGCCTTGAGCACGCTGACCAACTGCTGGTCGGTATCGTAGCGCGGAAACAGGACGTCATCCATGCGGCTGCCGCCGGGCATCAGGCCGGAGGTGATGCGGCGCTTCGACGATGCCGGGTCGGCGGCCGACACGGGCAACTGGATCATCACCACGGCCGACAGCGCGACACCGAGGAAACGCAGGGGGCGGGCGAGTGGCGGGTCAGTGGGCCGCATGGTGGATGGCGATGAGCTTGACGAGCAGATCCTCGATGAACTCGATCGGGATTTGGTTCGGTCCGTCGGAGAGCGCGTTGGCGGGATCGGGATGGGTTTCCATGAAGACGCCTTCGACACCGGTGGCGACTGCCGCTCGCGCGAGTACGGGCGCGAGTTCGCCATCGCCGCCGGTGGTGCCGCCGAGTCCGCCCGGGCGCTGCACCGAGTGGGTGGCATCGAACACCACCGGGATGCCCTCCTTGCGCATCCAGTGGAGCGCGCGCATGTCCGTGACGAGATTGTTGTAGCCGAAGGTGGTGCCGCGTTCCGTGACGAGGAAGCGCTCACAGCCGAAGGCGCGCATCTTGCCGGCAACGTGCACGGCATCCCACGGCGCGAGGAACTGGCCTTTCTTGATGTTGACCGCGCGCCCGGTCTTCGCTGCGGCTTCGAGCAGGTCGGTTTGGCGGCAGAGAAACGCCGGGATTTGCAGCAGGTCGATGTGTTCGGCGGCGGCTTCGGCCTGCTCGGCGGTGTGGATGTCGGTGGTCACCGGCACCTCGAGATCGCGCGCGATCTCGCCGAGGATCCGGCATCCCTCGAGCAGGCCCGGTCCGCGGTAAGAGCCCACCGAGGTGCGGTTCGCTTTGTCAAAGGACGCCTTGAACAACATCGGAATGCCGGTGCGCGTGGCGATCTCCTTGAGGGTGCGCGCGGTTTCCCAGGCGAGCGCCTCGGACTCGAGCGCGCAGGGGCCGAGGATGAAGAACGGGACGGGTCCGCCGACGGGGACCTGGCCGATGTGAAAGGGTTCGGAGAGCATGAAGAAGGATGCCGTTGGGGAATCGTGCGGTGACGGGCTCGGGTGACGCGGGTGATCGGAAAGTTCAGGCCTCATCGGCCGCGAGCGCGGCTTCGTAGAGCGGCTTGAGATTGCGCATCACGGTGTCGAGCAACTGCGACTCGGAGTCTGCGAGGTTGCCGCGGGTTTTGGAAGCGAGCATTTCGAGCGAATCGATCACGGATGCGGCGGCCCGCAGGTTGAGCGTGGCGACACCGGTCGACGGATTGGGAATGCGCCCGAGGAACAGCCCGGCATTCTGCGCCTGCAGCAGGACGAATGCCTTGAAGCGCGGGTCTTCCGCCGGACGATCTTCCATGCGCCAAGCCTAGGCGGGAATCCCGGCCCGCGCAAAGGCGAAAGGCCGGATCAAGCGGTGCCGGGCACCGGCGGCGACTCTTCGGGCAGCGACACCTCGCCCGACTCGAAGTCGGCCGCCGCGGGAGAACACGTCAGGTGGTAGAACGGCGACTGCTCGTTCTCCGCGACATCGCTCCAGCGCACGAGTTGACCGGTGTAGGCCGAGAGGCGGCCCATGATCGCGACCAGGCTCACCTCCGCGATGCGGCGCGCGTGGTTGAGCGGCCGGTCCTCGAGCACGCTGCGGATCCACTCGACATGCTCCTGCACCATGCCGTTGTCGCTGTCGACGTGAACCTCCGGCACCGGCGTGTCGCGTCCCTCGAGCTTGCCGCTGGCATGGCACCAACCCTGCGATCCGGTGAACACCTCGCCGACCCGCTGGTAGGCACCGGCGAGCTGGCGGCACTGGCTGTGGATGTGCACTTCATTTCCGAAATCGTAATCGACGCTGAAAAAGTCGTATTGGTTTCCCGTCTCGCGGCGGGCGCGTCCGCCCATGCCGATGGCGCTGACCGGCAGGCGGCCGAGGAACCACACGGCCACATCGAGGTTGTGGACGTGCTGTTCGACGATGATGTCGCCCGACATTTCGGTGAAGTTGAGCCAGTTGCGCGCGAGGTAATCGGCATTCGATTCGCCCTCGTTGCGGCGTTTGATCCACGGCACCGATCCGTTCCACTGCACGACGCCGCCGCGGATCCCACCGATCGCCCCGGCATCGATGAGCGCCTTGTTGCGCAGGTATCTGGCCATGTGGCGGCGCTGGGTGCCGGTGACGACCGACAGCCCTTTTGCCTTGGCCTGCTCGCCGGTCGCGATGACCGCCCGCGCACCCACCGGATCCACCGCGACCGGTTTTTCGATGAAGCAATGTTTGCCTGCTTCGACGGCCGCCGCGAAGTGCAACGGACGGAAACACGGCGGCGTGGCCATGATCAGATAGTCACATCCGGAATCGAGCACTTTGCGGTATGCGTCGAAGCCGCCGAAACACCGGTCGGCAGGAACCTGAAGATGCGTCGCGGCCAGCAGTGCCTGCGGGGCGAACGCATCGGCCACCCCGGTCAGCTCCACCTCGCATCCGAGGATCGCCGCAGCGGCGGAGAAATCCTTCACCGCGCCGATCCCGCGACCACCCGCACCGATCAACCCGACCTTCAGTTTCCGTTTTGCCGGAGCGGCGTCAGACTGCGCCAGTGCGGGAGCGATGAGTGCGGCACCGGCGAGCGAGGCACCGCCGAGAAACGATCGGCGAGGAATCATGGAATTCATTGGAAACAGGGTATCGGCGAATGCAAGCGGATTGCGAGACCATCGAATCCGCCACCGCGCGTCGCAGCGGATTCGCATTGATTTTCCCGGCCTTCGGCGCGATCCATCGGATCACTGCCATGAATTTGCTGCTCATTCCCGCCCTGTCGATCGTGTGCGCCGTCGCGCAAGCCGCGCCAGCCCCGAAGCACCCGACCATTGACGATGCGATTGCCAAGGACGATCTTGAGGATGTGCGGGCCCATCTCGCCGCCAACCCGCAGAGCGCCAACCAAGGCGGCAAGCCGGGGTCGCGTCCGCCGCTCGAACAAGCGATCCTGCGCAACCGCACCCGCATCGCCCACGTGCTGATCGATGCCGGGGCCAATCCGAACGCCGCCAGCGGCGCGACGCGCACGCCGCTACATCTCGCGGTCGAGCGCAACAACCCGGAAATCGCCGCCGCCCTGCTCAAGGCCGGTGCCCGACCAAACGAGCGCGACAACGGCGGGTGGACGCCGCTGCATCACACCGGCGCGAAAAACCTGCCGGCGATGGCCGGTGTGATCCTCAAGGGCGGGGCGGATCCGATGACGCTCAGCGCGCTCGGCGGCACACCGCTCCACGAAGCGGCTGCCAGCGGCGGCGCGGAAATCATCCGCCTGTTCCTCGACCACCGGGTCGATCCGAAAGTGAAGTCCAAGGACGGCAAGACCGCACTCGACATCGCGCGCGAATTCAACAACCGGGCGGCCATGGAAATCCTGGAAAAACTCTAAGCCGATCAGGCGACGGCTTGTTTCGAGGCGGCGTGACGATCCATCCCCACGCGATCCCGTGATGCCGTGCGCGGCGGCATCATGGCATGAACCGCAGCGTCCGTGCGCGCCCGCCTCCGTCTCATCGCCTGCCCTGCCGGGGCCGTCATCCGCAGTTGGATCGCGCTTGCCGTGCTGTGCCACACTGCCGCTGCAGTGGAGTTCTCGACGCAGGTGGCCGATCCTGATCCGCTCGGCATCGGCACAGGATGGAGCGACACCGGATGGACGATCGACGGGCTCACCGACGGCATCAAGGGCGACATCGACTGGACGCTGCGCGCCGAGAGCGCGTACGACTCGAATTTCTTCCTTCAGGAATCCGATCGCGCGGATGAATGGATCTTCCTGCTCCAGCCGACGATGCGCTACACGAGCGACCCCGAAGGCGGTGCGGAAGCGGCACTGGTCGCCAACTACCGACCGGTGTCGCGCACGTATCTGGAACACAGCGGGCTGGACCGCATCGATCATTCGGGCGACGTCGCGCTGACCTTGCGCGGCGCGAAAACCGAGGCGGCCGTGTTCGCGCGCTATGTCGAGCTTTCCGCCACCGACCGCCTCACCGGCGTGTTCATCGAGGGATCGCTGCTCACCACCGGAGCGCGGATTGCCCGTCAGGTGGCCCCATTCACCCGCGCACACCTCGGTGCCTCGTTCGCCAACTCGGACTACGATGATTCCGCCAGCAATGGCGCGGAAGTCTTCAGCACCTGGATCGGCGCGCTGCACGACGCCACTCCGAGACTCGGCCTCGGCGCGAGCGCGCGCTTCACCGCGATGGAGTCGGACACGCTGCGCCGACGCGAAGCCTGGGCGCTGCTGGGCGAGGTTCGCTACCGCGCCGGAGAACGCATTCGCGTCACCCTCGCCGCCGGCCCGGAATTCGCGACACTCGACGCCGACGGCGACGACGAAACGAGCCTGCGCCTGAGCGCCAGCCTCGCCGCCTCTTGGCGCATCAACGACCGCTGGCTGTGGATCCAATCGATCCGCACGGCGTCCATCCCCTCGCCCACCTCCAGCGACGCCGTGCTCAACGACCTCGCGTGGTCCACCACGCTGCGGCGCCAACTCACCCGCGGCTCGATCGAAGCCGGTCTCGAAGCCCATCTCACCGAAGCGGAATCGGTCGGCACCGCGGCCAATCCCGACGACGATTGGAACGTCGCCGCCTTCATCGGCGGAAGCCGCCCGCTCGGCTCGGAGCGCGTCCACCTCGACGCCGCGCTGCGACACACGCTCAACCGCGGCCGCAGCGACTGGGACCAATGGCTGTTGACCATCGGACTGAACGTCGATTTCTGATGCGGCGGGCCGCGATCGATGGTGTGGTTCACCAGTCGATCGTGATGCCGGCGTAGATGCCGCGGCCGGTGCCTTTGATCGATTGGCCGTAGAAGTCGGACAACTCGTAATCGACGTCGAACGCATTTTCGATGCGGGCGTGGAGTTTCACTTGTTCGGTGAGCTGGTAGGATCCGTAGAGGCGGGCAACCGTGTAGGCGTCGATCGGATCACCACCCCATGAATGGCTGGCGAGATGCGTTGCGCCGATGCCGATCCGCGATTTTTCGGTCGCCCTCCAATCGAGCGATGCCGTCGCCGCATTGCGTGGTTGATCGCTGAGACTCTCGTGCAACCAGGTCCATGCGATGCGGTAGGAGACCGTCTCCTCCGCGGCTGCTCCAAGCAGGGCGAACTCGGTGCCCTGCGTGCGCGTTTCGCCGGGAAGGTTGACCGGTGGCGTCGGGAACGACTTGATCCGGTCTTCAATCTGGTTTTCAAACCAGGCTGCCTCGAATTGATGGCCGAAGACCTTGTGCGCGATGCCGATGTCCCAACCGGTGGCGTGCTCCGCCTCGAGGTTTGGATTGCCGGCACCGAACGACGAGCCAAAGAGGTCAAGGTACGTCGGCGAGCGGAACGATGTACCGATGCCGCCGCGAATCGAGGTCGACGGCACCAACCCCTGAATCGCGCCCACCCGCCAGGTGAGCTCGTCGCCATACGCTTCATAGTCTTCCCATCGCAGCGCCGCCATGGTGGTCAGGGTTTCGGTTGCATCCCACTCGATTGCGGAGTGAATGCCAAAGCGATCGCGCTGCTCATCCGCTCCAATGGTGTTCTGATAGTTGCTGCGATGGCCGTAGGCACCGGCGAGCAGGCGGACATCATCCGAGAGCTTGATCTCCTGGTCTGTCGAGATGCTGGCGTCGCGCAGGTCGCTGCCGTAGTTCCCGAACGACGAATCGCTGTCGTAAAACTCTTGGTGATGACCCGCAAGAAAACGCCCGGTCCAGACATCGGAAAAGGTTCCCGTAGCATAAAGCGTCACGAGCGAGGCGTCGAGACGGTCATCCGAATTGCCAAGATTTTCGTAATACG
The DNA here is from genome assembly GCA_016871685.1 of Verrucomicrobiota bacterium. Classification (GTDB taxonomy): domain Bacteria; phylum Verrucomicrobiota; class Verrucomicrobiia; order Verrucomicrobiales; family Akkermansiaceae; genus Luteolibacter. The sequence continues at coordinate 13,626 of VHCM01000012.1, read as the reverse complement.
AATCATTCGCGCGAAGGGTGGTGCCGATCGTCCAGACCGGATCGACCTCGCCCTCGACGCGCAGTGCCACAGCGCTCTGGTCGAAATGTTGGTTCGGCGCGTCATTGTGGGTTTGTTCGTAACCACCACTGAAATGATAACTCATCTTCCCGACCTCGCCGTCCGCTCTTGTGCGCCCGGAGATCGAGTGGAACGAACCCGCCTCGACGGTCGCCGACCCGCGTGGATCGCCGGATCCGCGCGGGGTTTCCATCCACAACACGCCACCGATCGACTCGCCGCCGTAGATCGCGCCCTGCGGGCCTCGCAGGATCTCGAGCCCGCCGATATCGGTGGTGCGTGCAGCCGAAAGAACATTGCCAAGCGGGGTTGACGAATCACTCAAACGCATGCCGTCGATGACGATCTGCGAATCGTTGGTCGTCGTGCCGCGGATGAAGACTGACCCGAGCGCGCCGGTTTCACCCCCGGTCGAGGTGGAAATCACCCCAGGCGAGGCGTTGAGTGCGTCGCGGAGCTGGAGGATGCCGCTTGCTTCGAGCTGCTTTGGATCGAGGCGGGTGACCCACGAGGTTACTGTCGAGGCTTCACGCGGGACGCGCAGGGCAGAGACGACAACGGGGTCGAGGCTCACCGCGGACGCGGCGTGGCTGGCGGATCCCGGCAGGAGCGCCGGGCATAGTGAGGCCAGGGCGAGGGCAAGCCCCCCGCCGCGGCAGGATCTTGGTTTCATGGGATTCTCTTCGGTTGGATGTGGATGCACGAAGAGATGGCCGTCCCGAACACCGGGCGGTCGTCTCTCGTCGAACCCCCTTTCGCGGAGGGTCCAGTTGGATCCGCCTTCCGGACGGATCCGGCGGGCGGCTGACGAGCAACGGGGGCGCAAGTATTCGGACTCCCGGTTATCGCTCCTCCCGCCTTCACCGCCTGCATCGAGGCGATTGGCATTGTGGGATTCGCAACCGGATACCGCAGCGCGACTGTTCCGGGTTCTCACCGGATTCCATGACGCCCTCGTGGTTGGTCGCGGCGAGCATCTCGCGTGATTTCCCCGGATGTCAAGCGCAATCGGAGTCAGCCACACCCGGCCGACCGGGCCAGATCGCCGGAAATCCCCGAGGATTTGCCGGAAAACGAGCCTACGTGCCGCTGCACTCGCGGCTTTACAAGGTCCGCCGGAGCCTGCATGGTCCCTGGCCCATGATGCTTGCCGCGATCGATTGGCTCTCCATTTCCATCAACCTGCTGTTGGTGATCTTCGTTGTTGTCTGCCTGCTGATGACCTTGCTGGTGCTGATGCAGCGACCCAAGCAGGAGGGCTTGGGCGCGGCGTTCGGCGGCGGGGTCACCGATCAGGTGTTCGGCGCGCGCACGACCAATGTGTTGCAACGCGGCACGGTTTATCTCGGATCGTTGTTCTTCCTGCTCAGCCTCACACTGGCGGTGCTCATCGGCATCAAGAACAAGAAGGTCGGCACGCTCGACGAGCAGCCGACCGTGGCAGAGGAGGCCGCAAAGACGCAGGAGACCCCAAAGAGCGAAGCCCAACAGCCCCCATCGTTGCAAGGCGAGTTGCCCAGTGCGGCCGAGGATCAGACGACATCGGTCGCTCCGACGACCGGCACGGCCAACCCGTCGGAAAACGCGCAGTCGTCCGGCGAAGCGAAGACCGAAGGACCAGCGGGTGACGAGACCGCAGCCGAAGCAACGACCAGGGACAACACCGCAGAAGCACCGGCCAATCCCGCCAAGGAAACTCCCGCGGAAGAAACATCCGGAGATCAGTGACGCTTCCATCCGGTGGCTCAAGATGTCAGCGAAGACGAATGGGGCCCGGTGTGGGCCCGCGATGAGGCGTTCCCCGCGGCACCGCCGGGGTTCGGTTGGGTGGATTTCAAAGGCCGGCTCCACCATGCGGTGGACGAGGCGGCGCTGATCGAAGCGATCCGCGAAGACAAAGGCGCCGGCGTTTCGCTGGTGTGGACAGCGGCATCGTCATGGATGCGACTGCCCGAGGAACTGGCCGTTGCGGCGGCGGCGGTGATCGAAGCGCGAAGGCGCCGCGCGTTGTTCGAACAACTCGACGCCGCCGACCGGCTGCGCTGGTTTGGCCTGTTGTTCGGCCTCACCGCGCTCTGGCTGGGCTGGCAGGCATGGAGGATCTTGCCACAACCGGCGGCCTGGCCCGAGCGGCTGCACTTCGCGATCCAGGCGGTCACCGCCTCGGTATCGGTGGGCATCGCCCTGCTGATGTTCCTGATCTTCGCCTGCATCCCGTGGTACCAGTCGCGCAAGCAGGCGGCGGCATGGCTCGGGATGCGCGTGGACGACCTGTCCGCACGGACCGCACCGCTGCGCTTCGAGGCGTGGCTCGAACTGCAACGCGCGCCGGTGACGCGGCTGCTGCTCGGCATCATCGCGCTTGCGGGCGTGGCGCAGTTGTTGCCCGGCGAATCCCTGATGGCGGCCGGGTTAATCAAGGACCGCTATCTGTCCGGTGAATGGTGGCGGCTTTTCACGGCACCGATGCTGCACGGCAACCCGCTGCATTTCCTGATGAATGCGGCGGCGCTGTTGTATCTGGGCAAGCGCGTCGAGGTGTTCGCCCGCTGGCCGCACGTGCCGTTGGTCTTCCTGTTCTCGGCCTGCATCGGCGGCGAAGCGTCGGCCCGTTTTCTCGAGGCACCCACGGTGGGCGCCTCGGGCGGACTCATGGGATGGCTGGGGTTTCTGCTGGTGTTCGAAGCGCTTCACGGCCGCTTGGTGCCGCGCAAGGCGACGCGCCGACTGCTCGCCGGATTGGTGCTCACCGGGCTGATCGGTGTGATCGGCTACCGCTTCATCGACAATGCGGCGCACGCGGGCGGATGCCTCGCCGGCATGCTCTACGCGGTGGTGGTATTCCCCAAATCGACCTCGGCGATGCGGCCGCGCACCACCTTCACCGACCGCATCGCGGGATCGCTCGCCCTGCTGGTGTTGCTCGCGTCCGCGATCCTGACCGCCTGGATCGTGACGCGTTGACGAGGCCGTGTTCGGCGGAGCGCCCGTGCGGGACCGGTTGATGCACCGCGCGATCCGGATGGTCAGTCTTCCGTGATGGCGAGATACGCTTCGACTTCGCGCGACGGATCATGGGCGCGCATGAGAGCCTCGCCGATGAGCACCGCGTTGGCACCGGCCTCGAGCACGCGGCGGGCATCGTCGGTGGAGCGGATCCCGCTTTCGGAGACCAGCAGCACGTCGTCGGGCACTTCCTCGGCGAGCCGGGCGGTGGTTTCGAGATCGACTTCGAAGGTCTTGAGGTTGCGGTTGTTGACGCCGATGAGGTCCGCGCCGAGTTCGAGAGCGCGTTCCATTTCCGGCAGGTCGTGCACCTCGACCAGCACGTCGAGCATCAACGACTTTGCCTCGTCATGCAGGCGGCGCAACGCATCATCGTCGAGCGCGGCGACGATGAGCAGGATCGCATCGGCACCGGCGACGGATGCCTCGTGGATCTGCACTTCATGAATGGTGAAATCCTTGCGCAGCAGCGGCGCGGTGGAAAACCGCGAGATGCGCGAGAGGTCGTGGAGCGAGCCTTGGAAGTATTGCTCATCGGTGAGCACCGACAGACACGACGCGCCGCCTTCCAGGTAGCGGCGCGCCTGGCGTTCCGGATCGAATGACGGATCGATGAGGCCGGCGGAGGGCGAGGCTTTCTTCACCTCCGCGATCACGCCGAGGCGGCCGGGCCCGCGGTCGAGCGCGGCGCGGAATCCACCGAAGTCGTTGCGCTGGAGCGCGGCGGCACGCAGGTTGGCGGCGCGCGGCAGCAACGCCTCCACTTCAAGACGCTTGGTGGCGAGGATCTGGGCGAGTTTGTCGGACATGGTCGGGCGGGACGTGCCACCAGTCCGCCTCATGGATGCGCGACTTTCAAGCGCAGGAACCAGCGGTCGGTTCCTGCCGGGAGTTGGAGCAGGCGCTGCACCGGGAAGCCGTCGCCCGGAACCACGCCCTGCGGCAGCGCCGACCATGCGCCGACTCCGCCGGATGCCTCGAGCGTGTAGCTCCGGCCCGGACAGCTGCGCCAACCGGCCAAGACACCGGCGCGCGCATGCGGCGACACTGGTTGAATGGCGAGCCGCAGCACATCGGCGGGGTCCGCCGCGTCGGTGCCGGCGGTCCATTCCGCAGCATCATCCGCGCCATCGCCATCGGAATCGTCCGCAGGTCCCTCAAGCCACTGCGTTTCGGCCAGTTGGTCAATCCACGCCGCCGAGCCGGATTCAATGCGGGTGAATGAAAGCCCGTTACCGGCATCGGCGTTCTTGAAGCCAAGCCCCGAAGCGATTCGCACGGCATCGAGATGCACTTCATACGTCCCCGTCAGGTGGTCTTCGAGGATCGAAACGCGGTGGAACCGGTCAGACCGGGTGGGCGCGAGAAGACGCCAGGTTCCGCCGCCGGTGCCGTTGCCATCGAGCGCGGAAAGCCCGTCGGCCCCGACATGCAGCACGGCGCGCAGCGTCTCGGCCGGCGTGACCGGAGGCGCGGCATCGGGATCGCTCAGCATCAGGTGGAACGTGCTGAGCCTGCGGACACCCGCCCCGTTCTCCGGAACCGTCGTGTACCGCCACGGGTACTGGACGTAGAACGAACCGGCGTCGGCGAACGTCGTGGTGAAATCCGTGCCGCGGTGGAACGGACCTAGGATCGTGGTGTCGAAGAAAATCGAATCACCGATGTAGGACTGCAGGTCGCCATTGCCGTCGATCTTGTAGACCTTGGATCCGTTATGCAGAGCATCGATTGTCCGTCCCGCCCCGTTGGCGATCACCGTTCCGTTGGCGCCGGCGACGAGATCGGCGACGGTGGAAAAACGGATGATATCGTCGGCAATGAAGGGTCCCGCGGCCTCTGAAAGCTGGAGAAAGTACGCACCCGGCCTCGCATAGGCGCAGCGCACGTCGGTACCGGCGAAAGTCACGCCGTGGTCGCGCACCGCATGGGCGGGATTGAGCCAGTCCGTGACACTGTCAAATTCGAGCAGGCGTCCGTCGTCCGGCTCGACGCGAAAGTACGAAGTACCGTCCGAGAACGCGGTGAGCGCCGGTTCGCCGGTGCCGATCACCGTACCGTTGGTGCCGGTCCGGAAATCGTTTTCGGTGGCGAACGCCACGAGCCGGTGGGTGGTGATCGTGACGGAACCACTGTTGACCGGCGCGACGAGCGACGGACGCTCCCAGGCGACTGCGGAGCCCGGTGCGATCGCGAGCCCAGCACTGCCGGACAAACCCGCGGACTGTTGCACTTCCGCAATGCCCCACGGCAAGGCGAACCGGCCGTTTCCCGGACCGTCGATCCAGCGGTCCTCGGTCATCACTGCCGCAGGTTCCCCATCGAAGCGCAGCAATCCGGCGCACGCGTCGCAAACCAACCCCGGCACAAGCATCGCAACCACGACGATGGAAGGAACGACGATCGTGTTCATCGCGACTTGATGTAGAGTCCGCGGGAGACGGGTCGCGCGGGCAGGGTGAACGACGATTCTCCGACCTCGAGATTGAGAGCCGTCAACCGGTCGTGCAGGTTCGCCTGCAACGCCTCACTGCCCGGTTTGTCGACGAGGTTTTCCATCTGCCACGGATCATTGACGTTGTCGTGGAGGATGTAGCCGCCCTTGGATCCGTATCCCGCGACGACGGTGCCCGCCTTGAAACTCGCATAGGTGTGGCGCTTAGTGCGCACGCCGGTGAATGCGGCGGCGGGACGCGCGGGCAGCGAACTCGCCGAGGAGACGACTGGCACGCCGATCCACAATGCGTCGCGCTCGGGCGCGCCGGGCACACCGCAGAGCGCGGCCGACAAATCCATGCCCTGCACCGACGACGGAATCGCCGAGGCCCGCCCAATCAACCCGAGCAGCGTCGGCATGAGGTCGATGGAGCCGAGCAACAAGTCGCTCACCCGGCCCGCGGGAACCACGCCCGGGTAGCGGATGACGAACGGAATGTTGATCGATTCCTCCCACGGCTTCTGTTTGAGCTTCAGCCCGTAGGAACCGAGCATATCACCGTGGTCGGAGGTGTAGACGACGATCGTGTCGTCGGCGATGCCCAGCGCGTCCAGTCGGTTGAGCACCTGGCCGAGCGCCATGTCGATGCCGCTGCACATCGTGTAGTAACCCGCCACACTGTCGAGCGACTCGCCGCCCGCGTAGTTCGGCGGACGGTTCACCGGATCGTTGAGCAGCGAGCGATAGTGCGAGAAATTCGGCGAAGGCTGCGTCTTGTGGTAGTCGCTGTACGGGTTGTGCGGCGGCCCGAGCGACCAGACGAGGAAGAACGGGTCGTCCGCGTGATTGGCGGCGTGGTCGTTGAGGAACCTCACCACCTCGTCGGCCTCCTGGTAGTTGCGGTAGCGGGTGAGGCTCACGGCGCGGTTGGCCTCGTCGTACCATGCGGTGCCGCTGCTGTAGTTGTGCATCGCCTCGTAGGCTTTCCACGTTTCCGTGAATCCGTGGCGCAGGCTCGCCGACACGGAGTTGCCCGATGCCGCGCTGATATGCCACTTGCCGATGTACCCGTTGCGATAGCCGAGGCGCGAGGTCACCTCGCTGAGGCGGTCGCCATTAGCGGCGAGCCGCTGGTCATTGACGATCACTCCGCTGGTGCGAGGATATTGCCCGCTCATCAACATCGCGCGGTAGGGCGAGCAAATCGGTGTTTGCGAAACCGCGTTCTGCACGACCGTGCCCTGCGCGGCGAGCTGCATCAGCCGCGGGGTGGAGATGAGCGGGTTGTTCATCTGCCACGCGCGGTTCTTCTGCTGGTCGCTGAAAACGAAGAGGACGTTGGGCGGACGGAGCGGCGCAGGCACCTCGCCCCTCGACCGCTGCGGCATCAGCAAGCCTCCGGCCGCACCGGCGGCCAGCAGGCCGAGCACGTCACGCCGCGATCGCGGCGGCGCGGATGATGAAGGAGGATTCATGAAACGAAACGGGATGGACAAACCCTTGCCGCAATCGCGGCGTTCCATCAGGATACCGCATCCGCCGCACAACGGAAGCCCATATGTGTGGTGGCCGAATCCGGCGTATTGGCGGTGCGCGCCCCGGGTCGGTAGCGGTTGCAATAGCTGGCGTGGCAAAGAAAGGATCCGCCTTTGATCACTTTTGCTTCACCGGTGGTCGGCCCGCGCGGATTGATGCGCGTCTGGGGTGTGTCCGGCACATGCCAGGTCGGGCTAAACCAATCGGCACACCATTCCCAGACGTTGCCGATCAGGTTGTGGAACCCCCACTCCGACTTGCGGAACGCGGTGACCGGCGCGGTCCATGGGTAGCCGTCGGCTGCGGTGTTGCGATGCGGGAATTCACCTTGCCACACATTGCAGTGGTGCCTGCCGCCGGGCGCGAGTTCGTCGCCCCAGGGAAACAAGGTGGTCGTGCCGCAGCGTGCGGCATATTCCCATTCGGCTTCGGTGGGCAGTCGCTTGCCCGCCCAAGCGGCGTAGGCGGCCGCATCGTTCCATGACACACCGACCACCGGATGATCCATGCGCGTCCGGATGGTTGATCCCGGGCCTTCGGGTTTGCTCCAGCAAGCGCCCTCGACCCCCACCCACCACTCGAGTCCATCGACGCGCTGGCGCGCGGCGAGTCTGCGTCGGCGTGATTTCGGAAGCTGACCGAGAAACACGAACGACCAACCGATGCGCTCTGAGTCGGTGACATATCCGGTCGCCTCGACGAAGGCTGAAAATTGCGCGTTGGTCACCGCTGTGGCATCGAGCAGGAACGGCGAAACGTTCACGTCGCGCAGCGGGCCTTCGCCATCGGCGGCCCACGCCTGCGGACCTTCACAGCCCATGCGGAACACGCCGCCCGGCAGCGCGATCATCCCGGAGGATGAGAACGCGGCATCGGCTGCAGGTCGCGGCACCGACAAGGGCACCGTCGCGGCAACGACCCCGCGACGGGCAGCGCAACAAGGTGCCGGATTTCCCGCATCGTCCATCCCCCCATCTGTCGGGCGGTTTCCCCGGATTTGCAAGCACCCGGAGTCGAACTCCCCGCCGGATCCGTGAAATTTCCACTTGCCCGGAGCCGTCGCGGGTGTAGAACCTCCTCCCACGCGTTTCGCGACGCGGGCGTAGCTCAGTGGTAGAGCGCCACCTTGCCAAGGTGGATGTCGTGAGTTCGAATCTCATCGCCCGCTCCACCTCCCGAATCACCGGGAGGCACGGATTTCCATCCTGCCATGTTCGTCTGGACCAAGCGATCTCCGAGCGACCAGTTGGACGTGTGGGAACAACGGCTTCAGGGAAACCCGAATCTCGCGGTCGAGTGGCTCGGTGACGGTGAGTCCGTGCGTCTGAGCCTGTTCTGCGCGCAGCGTCGCGAGGCCGATGCCCTGCGGCGGACCTGTGGCGGATCGGTGCGCGAAGTGAAGCGCGGCGAATGGAATCGCGCGCCGATACCGCCACGGCCGGTCGTCGTGCGCGACACACTCCTCGTCACGGCGATCACCCGGCGCGACGCACTCGCCGCCCTGCGTCGCGACCACCCGCGGCGCATCATCATTTCCATTCCTGCCGAACTCGCCTTCGGCACCGGCGACCACGCGACCACCGCCACCTGCCTGCGCCTGCTCGCCGACGCGGCACGGCAACGCCAAAACAGCGCGTGGAGCATGGCCGACCTCGGCTGCGGCACCGGCGTGCTCGCCATCGCGGCGCGAAAGCTCGGCGCACGCGACGTCTTCGCCTGCGACTTCGATCCGCTGGCCGTCGATGTCGCCGTGCGCAACGCCCGCCGCAACCACTGCGCGGACATCGCGATCCGCCGTCAGGACGTGCTGCGCTGGAAACCCCGCCGACGCGGATACGATGTCGTCGCGGCCAACTTGTTCTCCACCGTGCTCATCGACGCATGGCCGGTCATCGCGCGCGCCGTCGCCCCGGGCGGCACACTCATCGCGTCGGGCATTCTCGCCACGCAGGCATGGGACGTGTTCACCGCCGCCGCACGCAACGGACTCGGATTCACCAAGGTCGTCCGCAAAGGCCGCTGGGTCACCGCCATAGGCGGACGCATGGTCGACCTCGTCGGCGGTTGATCGCTCCGCCGATCACCACCCGAACCCGCCGAAATGGATCCGATGCCCCCCGGTCACACGCACCATCCGCGCGCGGGAGCATGCGGGCTGGCGCTGATGATCTTGAATCGGCTGGGGATGCACGAAGTATCGCATCAGCTCGCATTGCAATGGATGGGCCGCCGTCCGGAGAATCCCCATGGATGGATGGCGGCCACGAGAAGTTTGACGGCAATGGGCCGAACGGAGGACGCGCAAAGCGTGATCCGCGAAGGCCTCAAACGACACCCCGCCCATCCCGCCCTGCTTGCCATCGCCTCCGACGCATCACGCGCCATCAACGATCGCGAGTCGTCGCTCGGATATGCAGAGCAATGGATCCGCCACCACCCGGACTGCGAGGCCGCATGGGTCCGCGCGATCGAGGACCTCGTCTCGCTCATGCGCTTCCGGGAAGCGGCGGCGCTGTCCGCGACGGGATTGGAGCGTTTCCCGGAATGCGGCCCGCTGCTTGACATGCAGTCGGCACGCAGCGCGCTCGTTGCCTTCCACCGGATTGATCCGGCCGATCTCACCTCCGGTCGGCCAATACCGCAGGCCAAGATTGCCGAATCGGGAGTCGGGTCGGCGATCATGGTTCCGGATGATCCGGGCGTCTTGAGCATGACCCTGTCGCAGGACGCGTGGGTCACCGATGCCTACGGCGCCCACGACCGGAACGGTCGGCCGTTCGACGGCTGCTTCTTCCATCAGGCCGGGAGATTCATTCACGGATCGCCGAAAAGGATCATCCCGCCGGACCCGGACAACTGCCTCAGCCTGCCCTGTGCGCTGCATCTGGCCCACATCGAGCTGCGGCACTTCGGGCACTTGCTGACCGATGGTTGTTCCGCCATCTATCCGTTGCTGCTGTGGTTTGGAAACGCGGAACTGCGGAACATCCCCATCGTCCTCCACCGATGCCTGCAAGACCGCATCCCGGATCTATGCAAACTTCTCGGCTTGGGAGACGAGCAATTCCTCATTCCATCGGTGAACACCCGAAACCTGAAAGTTGGCCAGTTGCTGACCCCGGCGCCGTCGATGCTCAATGGTGGAATCGTGCGAAACGGAGGCTATGTGAACGCGCATCATCCGGAAATCGTGAAACGGCTGATCGCGATCCTCGGCGGCAGTGATGCAAAACCACCGGATCCGGGCGGCGGCCAACAACACGCGAAACTTTACCTGTCCCGATCGAAACTCGGCAGCGAACTCAGGCTCTTCGTGGAAGAGCGGGAGCTGGAGGATGCATTGCGTCGGAACGGATGGAGGATTTTCCACCCGGAGCAACACACGCTCGCGGAGCAACTCGCGGCATTGCGCGAGGCGTCGTGCATCTGCGCCACCCAGGGCAGCGCCCTGCATCTGCTCCTTGCGATCGACCCGCGGCCGGAACTGCGCGTGATCCTGCTCTCACGAAATCCGGTCAACACGAATTTCATCCGTCAGTTCAAGACACAGGGAATCAACCATCACATCCTCACCTGCCTCGAGCGATCCACGGACGACCCCCGCCGGCCGATGCGGCTGAGACACCTGCGCCTCGCCGGGGGACTTGACCCCGCAGGTCTGGCGGGGGAAATCAACCGCTTGTCGCAAAGCCGGGATCATGATTCAACCCGTTGACTTCCATGCACGGCTTCATCCGATACCTCCGACGGCTGCTGCGGCCGGAACCGCTGCTCGATTCTCCGCTGATCCTGCTCGGCAAGGGAGGCGGAGGATCCCGCCTGCTTTCGCAAATGGCGCTGGATTGCGGAGTCTCGATGGGAACCCGCCTTAACCGGAGCCTGGACTCACTCGACATGGCTCCCGCCGTCTATCGCTCAGTCGAGCGCAAACTCGGCGAACGCCAGGACCGCTCGCCCGCGCTGATCGAATCCGACCTGCGCTGCTCGGCGCGGACGATTCTGCACTCGATCCACAACAAAGGCAGGGCGTCGTGGGCATTCAAGCTGCCCGAATGCCTCTTCATCCTGCCCGAGCTGAGATCCACTTTTCCGCACGCGCGTTATGCCGTGCTGATTCGCGATCCGTTGGACACCGCCACGCGGCGTAGCCACCAAACCGCGCGCATCGAATCGCACATCGGCGGATTCACCCTGCCCGCCGCGTACCGGCATTGCGGACGCGACCCGGCGAATCTCGCCGCGGATCCGATCCCGCTGCACAACGCGTGCGCCACGGCGCATCAACTGGACCTGCTCATGGATCACCTCGACATCATGGCGGCCCGGAGAAAGCCGGCATTCGTCACGCGCTTCGAAGATGTGATCCGCGATCCGCAAGGCGAGTTGGCCGCCTTCTCCCGTTGGCTCGGCCGCCCGGTGACCGGCGGGGGATTGTCGAACTTTGTGAATCAGGACCGCGCGTCGGCGGCAACCGAATGCCCGCCGGAAGTGCTCGATCCAATCGAACGAATCCTCCAACCCGTGCGCAAACGCATCGAAAGACTGCCGACCCGGTGACCGCTTCAACGATCACGTTTCATCGAGCGATCTCTTCCGCCCTCTTTTTTCTTTCTTCCTTCACACTTCAAACTTTTCACAGTTTGAACAATCCGCCGCGTTTGCCGCCGAGGATGGCCGCACCCATGATGGCGGTGGAGAGGAAGACCATCGCCCACACGCCCAGGGCCGCGGCGAGCTCGGTGCCGTTGCCCAGCGTGGAGAGCAGCGTGTAGATCGCTTTGGTGATCGGGTAGTGTTCGGCTTGTTGGGCGAGGATGAGGCTGTCGCTCACCTCGAGCATCGCGAAGGCGAACGCGAGGATGCAACCCGCGGCGAGGTTCGCGCCGATGAGCGGGATGGCAACGCGGCGCAGCGCGCGGAACGGCGTGGCGCCGAGCGAGCGGGCGGCTTCCTCGAGCACCGGATTGCTCTGCTGCAGACCCGCCACCGACGAGCGCACGACATAGGGCAGGCGCCGCACCGCGTAGGCCATCACCAACAGCGCGAACGGATTGCCCGCCGCTCCAACGAGGAAATGGAACGGTTTTCCCTCCTGCGACAGCGCGAGGTAGCCGAAGGCCATCACCAGTCCCGGCACGGCCAGCGGCAGCATCACCACCGCGTCGAGCAGTCCGCGCACGCGCAAGTCGGAGCGCACGACGACCCATGCGACCCCGAGGCCGATGAACAGCGCGACGAGCATCGCGCAGCCGGCGTACATCAAGCTGTTCTGGATCGACGGCACGACCAAGCCGTTGCCGAGCGCCTCGATGTAATGGCGCACGGTGAATTGATCGGGGACGACGGTGCCGTACCAGCGTTCGGCCAACGAAAGCAGGATCACGCCGACGTGCGGAATCGCGGCCAGCAGGAACACCCCGAGGAACAACATCGCGCAGGCGGCGGATCTCCATCCGGTGAGCCGCTTCGCGTCGGAGCGGACCTTGGGGCGCGGCGCGGTACCCAGCGGCGAGCGGCCGATCACCAGTTTCGCGAGCGAGAACACGGCGGCGGCCACCACCAGCAGCACACTCGTCAGCGCGTAAGGCAGTGGGTTTTTATCGAGCCCCTTGATGCCGTCGAAGATCTGCACCGACGCCGTGCGGCCATAGTCGAACACCAGCGGCACACCGAGTTCGGTGAAGGCCCAGATGAAGACGATCGACGCGCCGGCGAACACGCCCGGCATCGCCAGCGGCAGCGTGATGCGGAAGAACCGCTTCCACGGCGGACAGCCGAGGTTTTCAGCCGCTTGCTCCATCGCCGGGTCGAGATTGGCAAGCGAGGCGGCGATGTTCATGTAGAGGATCGGGTAGAGGTTGAGCCCGATCATCAGGATGATCCCGGCGATGCGGCCCTCGGCGAGCCAGTCGACCGGTGCGCCGGCATCCATCAGCCCGAGATGGATGAATGCCGCGTTGAACGCGCCGTTCACGCCGAGCATTTGCTTGACGCCCACCGCGCCGACGAAGGGCGGCAGGATCATCGGCGCGAGCACCAGCACGCCGAGCACGGGCTTGCCGATGAAGTTGTGGCGGTGCCCGACCAACGCGAGCGGAAACGCGATGAGCGTGGCGACCATCGTCGCGCAAATGCCGATCAAGAACGAGTTCCACAACCCCTCACGGTGGATCGGGTTCTCAAACACCGCGGCGAAGAACTCGAGGGTGAAACCCCGCGGACCCTCGAAGGCCTGCTTCACCACCATCCCGGCGGGATAGATGAAGAACACGGCGAACAGCGCGCACACCGCGATGGTGATCAGGATGGCGGGGCCGCGTCGCATGGTGGATCAGGTCAGGGGGTGTTGCCGCGCGCGGCGGATGCGCGGGCCATGTCGCGCGCGCGGCGGTAGTTGTCGCGGAACCACTCGCCGATGCGCGCGGCGTTCTCCGCGGTGCGCAGCGCGTCGCTGCCGTCGAAGCGCGGATCGCCCTGGCCGCCCGTGGCATAGGGCATGATCGAGACGTCGGAGAACACGGCGAGCGCGTCGGCCGGCATGCCAGCGTCCCGCAGCGCGCGCCACGCCTCCTTCATTTCCTCGTGCG